>DMQP01000181.1 GCA_003455655.1 Treponema sp.
AAAGACATTGTGCACATTCTTCATTTAGAAGAACCTGCAGTATTAGTTTCAAGCTTTAACCGCAAAAACATTTTTCTTGAAGTAAAACAAAAAACAGACGGTGAAACACAGGTTATTGATTTTCTGAGGGAACACAAAGATGAAAGCGGAATTATTTACTGTTTTTCTCGAAAGCAAGTAGACACGCTCTACCGCTTACTTAGCAAAAAAGGCTTTAGTGTTCTTCCCTACCATGCAGGTTTAACCGATGAACAAAGACGCAAAAATCAAAATGCTTTTTCTAAGGGAAAAGTTGACATTATGGTGGCAACGCTTGCATTTGGTATGGGCATAAACAAACCAGATGTTCGCTTTATACTTCATTATTCCATTCCCAAATCAATTGAACAATACTATCAAGAAATAGGACGAGCAGGCAGAGACGGACAAAATGCCCACGCACTGCTTTTGTTCAACCCATCAGACATTCATAAAATACGCTACTTTTTTGAAGAAAGTGCAAATGCAACACAAGCAGAATTTTTACTTGCGCAAATGGTTTCGTACGCACAAAGCACTCAGTGTCGCAGAAAAACACTACTTGCCTACTTTGGAGAAATGGAATTTATTCAAGGAGAATCAAACTGTTGCTGTGACATCTGCGCTTTGGGTTTAGAAAAAGAAATTCCAACAGTCTCTCCAGCAGAAACAAGCGATCAAAATCTTACCAAAGCTCTTAAAGCATGGAGACGAAACCTTGCAGACGAACTAAACATTCCACCCTATGTTATCTTCGGAGACAAAACACTTGCAGATCTAAGTAAGCGAAAACCACATTCCATAAGTCAGTTATGCAAATGTTACGGCATAGGACAAGTAAAGGCAGAACGTTTTGGCTCTGCCATTTTACGCATCATCAACGACTGGAGCTAAGTTCTTAGTCAAACTTAAACCACTTAAAGTCAAAGTTGCTACCTGGAAGAAAAACAAAAGTTACCGTATTTTTTCCATGAGGACAATCAAGTTTGAATGTTCTTTCTTCGTAGCAGTCATTTTTGGTAAAGCTCACAATTTTGTTTACATCACCTTCTGGGCCACTAAAGCGAACATGAATGGTATTGTCTACATGAGCTCTTCCGCAAATAGTTATTGAAGATGCAGCTTTTTCTGCAAAGTCCATGTGTTCAAACACAATCGAAACATTGTTACCAATTTGTTCAACTGCATCGTCGGTACGTACAAAACTGTCACCAACTAAACTATTGCAATCAAGCGCTCGCAACTTTGCAAAAGCTTTGGGGCTTTTTTCAAAAACAAAACCTTGCAAAGAAAAACTCATTGCTGTTGAAATACACAAATCGTGCACTCCAAAGAGACGGTAAGGAAGTTCATACATGCATGAAGAATACGCATTCACTTTTACGGGAGCATGATGATGGCAATCCATTATTTTTCTTCCGCCCTTTGTTGGTATACCTTCCCACAGTGAAAAATCTGCATCGGTTTCCCACAAGAAAAGCGGAACGCTTATACGATCACTTCCCTCAACTCCAAAATCTACGCTATCAAATGCAAACCAACATTCTTTTGCAACAGTCTCAACGCCTCCATCAAAACTGAGTTTTACCGGAATACTACTGTCACTACACTTACAAGCTTGCACTAACTCATAAGGATTACGATTTGCTGTTCCTACACCACTTACCGTAAACTCAAGTTCACTTAAAACTTGTGGCCATTGACTTTTATTTTGTGCCATCGCAGTAAGTCTAAAAGAACCGTCACTTCGAGCTGTTACCGTAATATCTGCACCATCTGCGCAAGGGCTAACCGAAAGAAGAGCACAGTCACTGGTAACTCCTTCTGGCATCATGGGAAGAACAGTAAGCGTTTTATCACTAGCATTTTGAGGGAATACTTTTGCATGAACTTTTACCGTTTTGTTGTTTGCATCAAGTTGCTGAGAGCCGTCAACCGTTAAAAGAATTTTTCTAACAGGAACATATTCATTTTTCTGACTACGCTCTGTCTGCTGTGCTTTTTCAAAAGTTCCGTTTTTATAACTTAGTCTTGTTCCCAGTAAACCTTCGCTTGAAGCAGTAATGGTAAACGAAGCATTTTCTTTTGTTTCGCGCACCATTGCAATAAGACGGTTAGCAAAAAGATTTCTGGTTAATGTTTTTTTGTCTGCACTCTGATAGGGTTCATAGTCAGTACTGTCGCCGTTATCCATTCCGCACAGCATAGCATCTCCAGTAACAGAAACCTTTACTCGAGAACGTGAATTGCAAACAGGGTTACCATTTTTATCAACTGTTGAAAGAACAAAAAAGTGTAAACCATTACGACTAAAACTTTCGCTTTCAAGCACAAGACTGTCGCTATCTTCAAAAGATTTTTGTTCATCTTGAGCAAGAACCTTTCCGTCTGAATCGTAAGCTAATGCACGAAGAGAACCTTTTTTGTAAGGAACCTTTTGCCACGTAAGAGCTAGATCTTTTCCATGAAGAACATCATTTTCTTTTTTACCCAGCGAAAGTTCGTTTACAAAAAGTTCAACAAAAGGTGCATTCGAATACACTCGTATATCAATAAGCTGACCGTCGTTAAAATCCCAATAAGGCAACACGTGAACAAAGCTCTCTTTTTTATAATCAACCCAAGCAGCTTTATACTGATAGAATGTATCTTTTTCAAATCCGGCTGTATCAATCTGACCAAAGTAAGAATTCTTTGTATGATAGGGAGTCGGTTCTCCAATGTAATCCCATCCAGTCCATATAAACTGACCTGCACAGAAGTCACAGTCTCTGTCTTGCGTTATGTTGTAAGCAGTATTTTTTGCGCCCCAACTTGTTGTACAGTTTCCCAAAGAAGAACACTGATGATCTGCATGCGTCATTAAATTGCTGGTGTAAGGAAAGTGATAAACACCACGGCTTTGAACAGTACTTGAAGTTTCACTTCCGTAAATGCACCACTGGGGATGAGAAGCATGATGTTCTGCGTACATGCGTTCTGTATAGTTGTAACCAACGGTGTCAATTTCGTTTGCACAGTTTTGTGCTCCTTCCCAAGGCATAAAGTTTGAACCAATAGTAACAACTGCATTTTTACAAGGGTCATTGCGGCGGCAAATAGAAACCAAATCTTTTGTTATTTCAAGACCTTCTGGAAAGTGCGTGTCATAAATTTCATTTCCTACACTCCACATAATAAGACAGGGATGATTTCTGTCTCTGCGGATAAGTGCTCGCAAATCTCTTTCGTGCCACTCTTTAAAATAGTTAGAATAATCGTATGTTGTTTTTTGGCGTTCCCACATGTCAAAACATTCGTCTATAACCAAAAAGCCCATACGGTCTGCAAGTTCCATAAAGTAAGGAGCTGGTGCATTGTGTGAAGTACGAAGCGCATTTACGCCCATTGTCTTTAATTTTATAAACTGACGCTCAAGAGCAGTTGAGTCGAATGCAGCACCCAGTAAACCCAAATCATGATGCTGACACACACCATGCAATTTTACATGCTTACCGTTTAACAAAAATCCACGATTGGCGTCAAAAGCAATTGTTCTAAAGCCAACTGTTTGTGTAAAAGTGTCAATCGTTTTTCCCTTATTCATAAGTCTTGTTGTTAACAAACAACAAGCAGGATTTTCTACAGACCACAGAGGAACATCTTTAACGATTGCTGTAAACACATGTTCATTTTCAAAAACTTCACTTACATTTTCAAACGAAAGTTTTTTTCCATCTTCGCTCGTAAGTTCATGAGAAATACCAAGCTCTTTATGTTCCCCATCAATTTCTGTGCGAATACATACATTCCAAGAGTCTGCGTCTTTTTGTGAAGCAACAAAATAAATTCCGCCATCTGCAATACGAACTGTTTCATTGGTTACCAAATACACATCGCGGAATATGCCTGCACCCGAATACCAGCGTGTGTTAGGATTTTGATAAACCGCAATAAGTTCAATTTGATTTTGACCTTCTTTTACAAACTGAGTTATTTCTGCTTCGACAGTAGTGTATCCATACTTCCACTCAAAGGCATGCTGGCCGTTAACGTAGACACACCAGTTCATATACACGCCTTCAAAGCGAAGTGCAAAACGTTTTCCTTCTGTTTTTTCTACGGTAAATGTTTTTTTGTAAAAGCCCACACTGTCTTCGTACAAGTCATTGGTGTTTGAAATCATCCAGTCATGGGGAATACTTACTGAAGAAAAATTATCTGGTTCTTTTCCGTAAAACTCTTGGGGAGTTAATAACTTTTGTCCAGACGCAATGTGTTTTTTGGCGAAAGACCAACCGTCGTTAAAAAGTGTACGCATTTACTTTTCCTCAGCAAATAAAGTGCGGCATTCAAGATAGAAACGCTTTTCGCTTGCTTCTCCCATAGAAAAACTTTTTCTAGGTAAAGCACCACGACTTGCAATAGTTGCAAAAAACGAATCTTTGTCTACAGGCGGAAGCATAAGAGCAACTGCATCTGTACGTTCGCCTAAACGGAATACTTCGTCAGAACCGTGAATATAATCGATTGTAAGTTGATTGCTAGAAACATATTCGTCAAGCAGAGGTTGCAATCGACTTACAGCAAGATCTGTTATGTTTGTTTCAAGAAGCTTATACTGTTTTGTTCCCGAAGAAGCAGAAACAAAACCAAAACTTGATGTTGAACCGTGCACTGCTTTTTCAAGTTCTTCTGCAGAAGATACAGATGTTAGTTTTCCACCTAAGCGATCTTTTAAAAACACAGTCACACTTTCTATAGACGTATTGAACACAACTCGATGTATAGGTTCAAAAGTTAAGCCCTTATCATAAATGTTTACTACTTCAACCAAAGCATAACGGACAGGACTGTCAGTAACATTATTTTTTTGTTTGTATTCTTCCCACACCGCTTTTGCAGTTGCAAGTGAATGGTTTCCATCGCCCACAGCAAAAAGAAAATTATCTTTTTTCAAAGACAGCAATGCTTGATGTACCGCTTCAACTTCTTCTTCACTACTCACCCACCAGCCTTTAATGTGACCAGAGTTAAGCATAAGGTCTCCGTCGTAAGCACATTTATTTTGTTTTGCTTTTTTACCAGCAGCTTCAACAAGAATTCGTTCACTGTCATTTACCAAAAGCATAATGTGAGGACATTCAAGTGGCGCTCCGTCACGAATTGCTTTTCTTGGGGGAATACGACTTGCAATAGTTGCTTCAGTTGCACGAATCAATGCAGTATTACCAGGTTTCCATTCGTAAGCTTCCAAATCTATAGCGCAAACCAAACCACAACGCTTACGGCCGTAACTGGTAGTTCGTTCTATATACATAAAACCTTCGTGTGCAGGGTCAAAAACACCGTCATTCAAATAAGAACGCATAGTCTTTCTGATTGCAGCAATACGATTTGCACAGTCAGGTTTTTCAAGATACAGTTCGGGAAGAATAATGTTCAGTGTAGAGGGAGCATTTCCTACTGCTTTTGCAACATTATTCCAATACACAGAATCTTGCGTATACTGATCACAAGCAACAACACTCCAAGACAGGAGATCTTTTTTAGCCGGAAGTAAAATATCTGGAACACAAAGTCCACAATCAGAAAACATTTTCATAAAAAAAAGCATACCGAAAAACAAAAAAATATGCTATAGTGTACTTATGGCGCTTCTTTCGCTGGAACAAAAACAAAAGCAATCTCAAGTACTTAGCCAGAGGCAAATTCAGTCGCTTAAAATTCTTGCCATGAGTTCTGACGACTTACGAGAACGCATTTACGAAGAAGCACAAAAAAATCCGGCGCTTGAAGTAAAACACGAAAACGCTTCTTTCAACTTTAATGCTGGAACCAAAACTTCAAGATACGGTTCTGCTGCTGCGCAAGAAGCAAGTGACCGTTTTCAAGCGGCACTGGAAGCACAGGTAGACGAGCGAGTTTCGTTACAAGAACATTTGCTTACTCAATTTACTGTTCTTCCGCTTTCAGAAAGTGAACTTTCACTAGGAAAAAAGCTTATTCACAATCTTGACGAAAAAGGCTTTCATATTCTTTCGCCACTTTCTTTGTTAGACAAAAAAGACAAGGGGCAAACTCCTGCATTACTTTCGCACTGTCTTTCTCTTTTGCAAAGTCTTGACCCTGTAGGAACATGCACTAAAAACACAGAAGAAAGTCTTATGGTTCAAGCGCAACAAAAAAACGCACCCCCGTTAGTACTTTTTTTTCTAAACGGACATTTAGATTTTTTAGATCCGCCACAAAGTTCTCGCATTGCAAAAAAACTTGCAGATTATAAAAAAGAACAAGCGTCCTTATTTGCGGCAAGTGCTGATCCTTATCTTAAAGACACTGTTATTAGCGAAGAAGACATAGAACAAGCTCTTGCTTTTATACGAAAACTTGATCCCTTTCCTGCGCGAAACTTTAGCACACAAGGAACACACTACATTACTGCTGATGTTATTGTCGAAAAAAATCTTGAAGTTCATCTTTCACACGAAAATATGCCAGACATTCAAATAAACCAAGAAATGCTTGAACTATACGAAAAAGCAAGTAAAGCAAAAGACATGAAAGGCATTGCTCAAAACATTCAGAGTGCTCGCAACTTTATTCAAACGGTGGAATACAGAAAGAACACACTTTTATCTGCGGCAAACATAATTGTTCAAAAACAAAAAAAATTTTTCAAAGAAGGACCAGGCAATTTAGTTCCGCTTAAACAGCAAGATATTGCAGACTTACTTAATGTTCACGAAACAACTATTTCTCGCATGGCAAACAGTAAATATATTCAGTGCGAGTGGGGATTATTTTCGTTAAAGTATTTTTTTACAGGAAGTGCTTCTCGAAAGGGAACACAAAGCAATGTCAGTCGCGATCAAGTGCTTAGTGCAATAAAACAGATTTTAACAAAGACTGAACAAAACTCATCGAACAAAAAAATGAGCGACCAGCAGCTTGCAGAGGCTTTAAGGAAACAGGGAATTACTGTTGCCCGCCGCACCGTTGCAAAATACCGGTCGCTTCTTGATATCAGTTCGTCATATAGACGCTGAATTGTTCAGGTTTATTTCTTTTCCTGAATCTTATCTTTTTCTTTCTTGACTTTTGTATCAAGAACATCCATTAATTTGTTAAGTCCTGCTGCAAAGTCAAAGTCATCGCTGGTAACGTGAGCATTTGCTCCCCAGCGGAAGTTAACGGTTGCATCAAAATAGAATTTTTTATCTTCCTTTACGCGAAGAATCAGATCAACAATAAGGCTTTCTGCATAATCAATGCGCTTAAGCTTTTGGTTAATCAGGTCACTCTGGTCTTTTTCAAAAGAAAATCCCACCGCAGATATAGATTTAGTCATGTTTTACTCCTTATTACAATGAAATGCGACACGGCAAACTGCCGTCCTTATGTAAGTATACTATGAGTTTGCTAAAAAAGCAAAGAAAATAATGTTTTTTTTGATTCAATTTGCGAAAATAAAGTGTCTGTGTTATAATGAAGACATGACACACAGCAAAAAGGCTTTTCGTTTTTTTCTTATTACAGTTTTATTTTTCTTAACTCACCATGCACTCTTTGCTTCAGGAACTCGTCCTGTTGTTACAGACATTCAAGCACACGCAAGCGGTTCAAACAAAATAACAATTACGTGGACTATTCCTTCTTTTAGCAAAGGACAACACATTGCATACCAGCGTGTGTACAGAGCAAACAGACCCTTTACTTCTACAGCAGACTTAAGTGAACAAACGCTTCTTGCAACAGTTGACGGTTTATCTGCTTCCTACACAGACACCCTAGACGACTATCGCGAATACTACTATGCCGTTATTGCACTTGTTGCTTCAGGAGACTTTGGAACTGAAGATTTATTTTACGACGAAGAACTTGATGCTGCTCCTACTCAGACAGAAGAGGATGCAGTTGCCTACTTACTTATACTGCCTGGTGTAAATGCAACAGTAACAGGAAGCAGAATTCCCTTACCCAGCAGAGCTTCTCTTATGAACACTAATTCCGAAGAGACAGCAAGTGAAAGTTCAGCACGAGAATTAAGAAACCTTCCGCTTGCATACATAAGTTTTACAGACGAAACAAATTTAGCAGGCACACAAACAGGACCACGCACTATTTCTGAGAGAGCAGAAAAAAGTGCACAAAGACTTGCCGGTAAGCGCATTGCACCACAAGTTTTTACCGAACCCTATGTATTCGAAGAAGATTTAGTTATGCCCGCAAAAGCAACAGATGACTACGAGTTGTTTAACATTCTAAAGACAAGCTTTATACGACAAAACTGGGCAGAAGCTTCAAAACAATTACGAACTTTTCTTTCTCAAAACAGAAGCGTAGAAACAGTAAAGCGCGCTCGATTTTACTTAGGTGAATGTTACTACTTTATGCAAAATTATGCAGATGCCGTTACTTGTTTTTTAAGCACAGAAGAAGTTATGAGTCCTCTGGTACGCAAGTGGTCTGAAAACGCACTCGACTTATACCAGATTCCTCAGTAAGTAATTATCGAATTGAACGAATCATTTCTATAAGCGGAGTTTCTGTTGCGGCAACCATAAGGTCTTCACGAACTGCCTCACGGTTAGCTTCTTTTGCTGCTTCTGTTGCAGCATTACCGTCAGCATCTCCAGCAGGACGAGTGTCGGTAAGAACTGAACCGTCTGCATCTTGTGTTTCTTTCGAAGGAAGTTTTACCAGCACCAGTTCATCGTCATCATTAAGTACATCGTAGAAACCGCGTTTTGTAAATGTTCCCGAAGAAAGCTCTTCATCAACAACTTCTGCAACATAAGTTCCTACAATGTCAGATTCACGATAAAAAATTCCTGGACCAGAATCGACAGTAGAAATTGTTCCGCGACGCACGACTTCAAACTCTGCACCTTTTTCTATACCGTCATTTTTTCCTAAATCGGTAAGAATGGTTTTTGACGCGTGAGCAAGCACTCTTCCTCTAATGGGTAAAAGTGCAAGCAGTGACTGTCTGAATCTTCTAAGGGCACTTGCAAGGCGAGCGTTACCTGTTCGGTAAACAGACAAGTCTGCAGTTTTTGTTCCCGTACGAGCAGAATAAACTGTTCCTGCAATACGAACAGACCGCTCCATTTCTTCAACCGAAAGAATTACAAAGTAATCTTTTCCAGCAGCACGAGCAAGCCTATAGGCTTCTCCGTAACCAGACACCGCTGCAGAATCAACTTCGACAGCAGTTGTTGCTTCTCCTCGGAAGATATCACAAACAGCCTGTGTAACAATGCGTTCTGCATCTGGGTGAATAAGTTGAACATCATCAACTACATAGTAAACAGAAATGTTCCAGCGAGTTTTATCAAGATAGAAAGGATCGACATTCCAAGTGTGAGCAAGATTTTCTATCATCATACTGTCAAGCGCTTCAATATAATCTTCGTTTTCAACTTGCTGACTTGATTTTTTTATTACGGGAGAATTTTCATCGGTTTGAACGAAAGAAGACAAATCTACTTCAGGTCGGTTTTCTTCAATAAAGCGAATCTGTTGCAAATACGATTCCCACAGTTTGTCGCGAGAAAGAAGAGATGCATATTTTTGACGAGCAGCACTTCCTAAAGGATCAATCGTAAGAGCACGCTGATATTCATAACGTTCAAAAGGTCCTTTAAAGTCACGTTTGTATTCTGCGGCTTTTGCAATATGATAGGCGGCCCATGTTGAACGACGAGCATCTTCTATAGGCAAGTTTTGATCTACTATTTGTTCCAAAGCAAGACGCATTATTTCATCTTGAGGATTAAGAGAAAGACCTGTGTTAAACGAAGCTATTGCTTTTTCTATTTGACCCTGTTGCGTTTGTGCTAAACCTTTTAAGTACCAGGCATCACTCAAGGAACGATTATGCAAAATACGATAGTCGCACATGTCTACAACTTCGGCATAACGCTTTTGGGCATACAAAATATCTGCAAGCAATTTATATGCTGCATCGTAAGAAGAATCAATTTGAATTGCACTACGGGCTCTGCGTTCTGCATCAACAAAATCATTTCTGCGCAAGGCGAGATAAGCTGCTAAAAAATGAACCTGTGCATTTCCCGAATGATACTGCAAAGCCTGATTCACATAACGCTGAGCAACAGCATCTTTTCCTAACTCTGCACTTACCAAAGCAAGACTAAGCAAAGCCTTACGGTTAGTTCCATCACGCTTAAGCGCATCAAGATACATACTTTCTGCACTGGACAAAGAACCGTTAAACAAACTTAACTGAGCAAGACCAAAGCGAGACTCAACATCGTTGGGGTAACGAGACAGCACTTCGTTAAAAACAGTTTTTGCATCATCTAAACGACCAAGGGAAATAAGTGCCATTGCTTTAAGATTTTGAATATCGCTGTAACGAGCGGTAAACTTCAATGCTTCATCACAATACTGAACACACAGTTCAAACTGATCTAATTCATAAGAACATTGAGCAAGGGCATGCCAAGCATCTGAGTAGCGTGGGTTTATGTCCAGTGCTTCTCGGTAAGATTCAATTGCACGGTAATAGTTTGCTGCAGACTGAAAGTTTTGACCTTCGTTATACAGTGACAGAGCCGACTTAGACTGAGCACTTACGCATACAGCAAAAAAAGCACATACAGTCACAGATGCAAACCGTTTTATTATTTTTACTCCACCCATTGCTGCCCTCCCAAAGCAGGTTATTCAGACTCTTCGGAATTTTCGTTATCGGTGTGATGCACTACCTTAATAACATTAACCTTATGTCCTTCCATTTCTTGAACAATAAAATCCCATCCGTTCCAAGAAACTTTTTCAAACTTAACAGGTATTTTTCCGAACAAGTCAAACACAAAACCACCCAAAGTGTCACAATCTTCTGTGGGAAAGTCTGAACCTATCATTTCGTTTAAATCATCAAGAGAGACTCTTCCATCACAAATCCACACATCGTTTCCTAAAGAAATAATGTCTTCTCGTTCGTTGTCAAACTCATCTTGAATGTCGCCCACAATTTCTTCGATAATGTCTTCCATACAGACAATACCTGAGATTCCGCCGTATTCATCAATAGCAATAGCAATATGTAAGTGCTTACGCTTAAACTCACGCAAGAGACTGTCTATACGCTTACTTTCGGGAACAAAATATGCTTTGCGAATAATTTTTTGAAGATCTATGCTTTCGTGTCTACTGATTGCGGCAATTAAATCTTTTACATACAAAACACCAATGACATTATCAATTGAATCGGCATAAACAGGAAGACGAGAATGTCCGCTCTGTGTAATTTTAACAAGCAGTTCTTCTTCTGGCGTGTCTGCAGAAATAAAATCAACATCAATGCGGGGTACCATAACTTCTTTTACTGAAGTCTGAGATAAATCTTCAATACCCTTTATCATGTCATTTTTTTCTTCGGCAAGTAATTCTTCCTGTGCTGCTTCTGCAGATGAAGAAGAGCGTTTTTCACCTCGCTGTTTTTTTCCTAATCCAAATATCCCCATATACTATCCTATAATTTTTTCTGAGCTAAATGCTTGCATAATTTTTTTCTGAATCTTCAGCATTTCACATTCAGGCTCTGTATCTTTTTGAACATGTTCTTCGCCGTGATCCATTCCGTGCAAATGAAGCAGTCCGTGAACCAAAAGTCGTCTCAACTCTTCGTCTTCATCAACTTCAAAATACTGAGCGTTTTTGGGAAGCGTCTGCATGCTAATAATAATGTCGCCTGCTAAAAGCCACTCCTTACCCTCTTCATCTTCGTAAGACGAACCATTTTCAAAACTTAAAACATCAGTAGGTGCATCAATGTTACGGTATTGTTTATTTAAATCCTGAATCGTTGCATCGTCACAAAACAAAACAGACAGTTCTTCGTTGTCATAGCCTTGATGTTCCATAACATGAGCAACAAAGTTTTGAACACGCTCAAGAAAGGCTTCTGAAAGTGAAAGTTCTTCCTGTGCATCAATAAGAATGCGGTTAGACATTACTTTTTTTCCTTTTTGTCTGATTTTTCAGACTTGTCGCTTCTTTTGTCTTTATCCTTTTCTTTTGAAGAAGGAGCTTCTGTATTTTGTTCTGCCGAAGTTTTATCTGCATCTGGGTCTTTTTGGTCGGGATACTCAATGCGTGAATGATAGTAGCCAGCAAGAATTTGTACGAATGTCTTTTGAATAACATCAAGATCTCGGAAGGTGAGCGTACAATTATCTAACTGATGATTTTCAATTTTACCCGTGAACAACATGTGAATAAATTTTTCAAGACGAGGAACAGAAGGTTTGTCCAGTGTTCGGCAAGCAGCTTCAACGGTATCTGCAAGCATAACAACTGCACTTTCACGAGTAGAAGGCGGTGTTCCTGTATAGGCAAAATCTTCGGGACTTACAGAAGGGTCTTTTTCTTTTGCTTCGTTGTAAAAGTATGCAATAACCGAATTACCGTGATGTTCACCAATGATGTCTAAAATCTGCTGGGGTAAATGCATGGCGCGTGCACGTTCAATTCCTTTTTTAACATGACTGCGAATAACACTTACACTGAGCGAAGGGTTAATGTCGTTATGAACATTGTGACCACTCTGATTTTCGACAAAGTATTCTGGCTGATCCATTTTTCCAATGTCGTGATAGTAAGCGGCAACTCGGGCAAGCAAAGCATTTGCTCCAATGGCACTACAGGCAGCTTCGGCAAGAGAAGCAACCATCATAGAATGATTGTAAGTTCCGCTGGCAGTCAAAAGCAATTTTTTCATAGTGGGATTGTTCAAGTC
>DMQP01000041.1 GCA_003455655.1 Treponema sp.
AACCATGAGCATGACACAACTTGCAGCTTGCATTAACCGAGATAAATCAACTACAACAGTACTTGTCAAAAAACTGCTTGCAGAAGACTTGGTTAAAATAACAACTTCTTCCGAAGACAGCCGTGTTCGTCTTATTTCACTTACCTCAAAAGGTAAAAAATACAAAGACCTTACTTCATCTATTTCAGAAGATTTGCTTACGGTATGCTACAATGGTTTTTCAAAGGAAGAAAAACAAAAACTTCTTTCTCTCTTAAGTAAAGTGAATCAAAACATAGAAGATAGCCTCAAAAAATAAAATTAGTTTGATATAAAACTATTGACTTTTGTTTGATATAAAACTATATTGCTTTTCAGAGGTATATGTATGAATAAAAAAACTTTAATTTTAGCAGCAGCGCTCTTACTGCCAGCGTTCTTCTGCTCATGTTCAAAACAAGAAACACATAAAGCAACTTCTATTGCTGTTTTTGTTCCTGGCATTATGGCTGACTCACCTATTTACGCAAACCTTGCAAAAGGAATTGAAGATGCTGTGCAAGAATATAATGCTTCACTTTCAGACGGACAAGAAAAAGCAGAAGTGTATGTTATGGAAGCTGGAACTAACCAAGCCGAATGGGCAACAAAACTTACTTCACTGGCAGCAGCAGGAACTTACGGAGTAATTATTTCATCTAATCCTTCTCTTCCTGAAATTGCACAACCACTTACCGAACGCTTTCCCCAACAGAAGTTTATTTTTTTGGATGCAGCTCTTGACGGAAACAACAGCATGGCTTGCATCAGTTATGATCAAACGGTTCAATCTTATTTAAGTGGATACATTGCCGGACTGTTTTCAAAGACACACAAAGTTGGATTAATTGCTGCACAAGAATATCCTGTTATGAACAACATTCTGCATCCTTACTTTGCAAAAGGTGCTGCTGACGCAGTAAGCGGAACAACATGCGACTTCAGACTGGTGGGAAACTGGTACGATGGAGCAAAAGGAGCTGAACTTACCGATGCAATGTTTGCATCAGGTGTTGATGTAATTCTTCCTATTTGCGGAGGAGCATCGCAAGGTGTTATTTCTTCTGCAACAGAACATAACATTCACCTTACTTGGTTTGACGAAAATGCATTTGCAAAAGCACCTGGCGTAATTATTTCATGTTGTATGGTACAACAAAGACAGGCAGCTAAAGAAACAACGCTTAACTATCTTGCAGGAAAAACAAATTGGGGAAACACAAAAGTTGTTGGCTTTACAGACGGATACATTGAATTTATAACAGATGATCCTTTGTACACACAGACAGTTCCTCAAGACATTCGCAACAAGATGGATGAACTTATTCGTTCACTAAAAGAAGGAAGTTTTTCTGTTCCTAAACTATAAAATATGACTGTAACGCTCCGTAATATATGCAAAAAATATCCCCGAAAGACAGTGCTCGAAAATGTGTCACTTGAATTTGAAAGTGCAAAAATTCATGCACTCTTTGGGGAAAACGGAGCTGGAAAATCAACACTGGTTAACATTCTGTCAGGTGCACTCTTACCTGACAGTGGCTCTCTTTTTTTAGACGGTAAAGAAGTTTCATTTAAAACAACAAAAGATGAAGTTTCTCCGCACAAAGCATTAGCGCAGGGAATAGTCTTAGTTCATCAGACTCCACTACTTGCACCTCAGTTAACAGTTGCACAAAACATTCGTCTTTCAATTCAGCAAAAAATTCACAAAGAAGAAATTACAAAGTTATGTTCAATCTGGGCACCGTCACTTTCTTTACACAGTTTAGTGCATGACATAAGCGGTAACCAGCGATTTTACACTTCTCTTTTACAAGCCTTACTAAAGAAACCAAAACTTTTAATTTTAGATGAACCTTCTGCTTTTTTGGATGCACAAGAAAGAAAGGCTCTATATAAAAACTTGCGAACCTTAACACAAGAAAAAGTTACTGTCATTGTCATAACACACAGTGCAGCAGAAGCGTCTTTACAGGCAGATACCGTAACTGTTTTACACGAAGGCAAAGTCGAACATGTGTATAAAAACGCTCATGAATTTTCAACACAACCACTTTCAGAAGTTCCACATGCAAGTCAAACTCATTGCACTTGCACAAAACCTTGCTTTACCATGGAACAGGTAAGTGCACGACCGCATGAACTAGCTCCTCTTTTTGACATAAACCTTCGTGTAGATTTTGGTTCAATAACAGCAGTTATGGGCATGCAAGAAAGTGCATTAGAAACACTTGAAGAACTTACCTGTGGCATGTTACAAACAGCAAATCAAAAAGGAATTATAACATTATACGAAAACGAAAACGAAAACGAAACAAACACAATAAATCTTTCAAAACAAAAACTAAGCATAAAGTTTTTACGAAAACACAAAACTGCTATTGTTCCCTCTGACAGAAAAATGCGTGGTTCAAACCCTAACATAAGCGTAAGTGACATGCTCTACTGTTCCCCAGAAAATGCACAAAAACTAATTCAAGAAGCACAAATACAAATTCAACCAGAAGAAAAAGTAAGTGCTCTTAGTGGAGGAATGTTACAAAGACTTATTCTTGCGAGGGAACAATCACTGGGAGGTTCTTTGTTTATTCTTTGCAATCCAATGCAAGGACTTGATGTCGCATCTCAGGCAGCACTCACTGCAAAAATAATTCATCTTGCTCAAAATAATAAAGCAATTCTTATTTTAGGAGCAACCGATATTCCACTTTCAATTTGTACACGCGTATATCAAATGGAGGAAGGAACATGCACTCTCGCATTTCAGAAAAATGTTTAAACATGTTACACACAGTCGCCGCTCCTCTAACAGGACTTATTGTTTGCATCGTCATTATTTTATTTCGTTCACAAAATGCTCCTTCTGCATTACAAACATTATTCACAGGAACTTTCAGTTCTTCTTATTACATAGGAAGCATGCTTAACACAATGGCACTCTTGCTTACTGCAGGCTTAGGTGCTTCAGTTGCAGTAAAAGGCGGGAACATGAACTTAGGTGGCGAAGGACAAATCTATGCAGGAGGATTTATTGCCTGCTTGATTATGACCAGCATACACAATAATTCTTTTTTAGTATTTACACTTGCACTTATTCTTTCTGTTATGTCAGGAGCAGCACTTGCACTTATAAGTTCAGTATTAAAAGAAACTCGTAACGCCTCTGTTTTACTTACTTCTTTTTTAGTTTCAGCAGCAGTTATTCCACTCATTGATGGTGCTATTACCAAAAGCAAAGAAGGCAGTTTACAAAACTTACTTGCACTTCCCTACATTCCGCATGAATTTGAAATGACACAATTACTTCCACCTTCGCCACTTAACATAAGTTTTATTCTTGCAATCATTCTTAGTCTTATAACTTTTTTTATTCTTTACAAAACAAAAACAGGTCACACTGTAAGCATGTGGGGAATTGCTCCTGAGTTTTCAAGATACAGCGGTTTTTCTTCTGCAGCAAATTCTTTTGGAACACTTGCAGTTTCTGGAGCTCTTCATGCACTTACTGGTTTTTTTGCAGTCTGCGGAACATATTACACTTGCCACAAAGGATTTTATGCTGGCATGGGATGGAACGCACTTACTGCTTGTCTTATAGCATCATCACATCCGCTATACTTAATTGTTTCGTCACTGGTACTTGCGTGGCTCTTTAATTCAGCAGAATTACTTTCACTAACACAAGGTTTTGGATTTGACATAAGCGGAATTGTTCAAGGAGTTGTTTTGTTTACCATAGCAGCTTCAACATTTAGTAAAGGAGAAAAGCAATGAGTTTTACACTGAACATCATAGCCATTGTTTGTCCGCTTTTACTACTTACCGCTGGAGCTTTAGTAAGTGAATATGCAGGACGCATGGCTTTATTTCTTGACGGAGTTATAAACCTATCTGCATATTTATGTTATGCACTTACACTTTGCACTGGTTCTGTTGTCTGGGGAACAATACTCTCTTGCTTAATTTGCACAGCATTAACTTTTTGCTTCGAACGCATTGCTTCAAAATACAAAGCAAACATGTTTTTAGCAGCGCTTGCACTCAATTTATTATTTACTGCCTTAGTAAGTTTTCTTTCTTCTGTTCAGTTTGGAACACGAGGAGTTTTGTACAGCACAAACTTTTCGTTTCCTGCACAAACAACACGAATTGTTACAAGCGTTTTATGTGCACTTCTTTCTGCAATAGTTCTTTTATTTCTTTCGTTTACAAAACAAGGTTTACGAATGCGCATAACAGGAAGCAGCCCCGAAGTTTTAATTGCTCAGGGAATAAATGCTGACACTTACCGCTGTCTTTCGTGGATATGTGCATCTTTGTGTGCAAGCGTTACAGGCTGTGTGTATGTAATACGATTAAATTCTTTTGTTCCGGGAATGGCAGGGGGAAGAGGTTGGACTGCACTCGCAGCTGTATTTTTAGGAAGAAAGCATCCTGCTTTGGTAGTAGCAGCAGTTGCCGTTTTTGCGCTTGCAGATTACGCA
>DMQP01000232.1 GCA_003455655.1 Treponema sp.
CGCTTTCCCACCTGCCAGTCATTGGGGTCATGAGCAGGAGTAATTTTTACCATACCCGTTCCAAAGTCTTTGTCAACATAAGCGTCTGCAATAAGCGGAATAGTACGGTCTGTGAGCGGTAACTTCAGTTTCTTTCCCACAATGTCTTTATAGCGTTCGTCATCTGGGTTAACGGCAACAGCGGTATCTCCCAAAAGTGTTTCTGGTCGAGTAGTTGCAATTTCTATTTTTGTGCTTCCGTCTGGAGCAGGACCGTCAGCATATTCATACCAAATGTGGTACATAGCTCCGGCAGTGTCGGTGTGGTCAACTTCATCATCAGCAAGGGCGGTTCCACAACGAGGACACCAGTTTACCAAATAGTGACCCTTGTAAATGAGACCTCTTTCATAGAGTGTAACAAAAACATCACGGACAGCCTTTGACAGACCTTCGTCCATAGTAAAACGTTCGCGGCCCCAGTCTGTAGAGTTGCCCAATTTCTTTTGTTGTTTAACAATGGTTGCATGATGATCGTCTTTAACAGCCCATGTTCTTTCAAGGAATTTTTCTCGACCTAAGTCGTTACGAGAAAGACCTTCTTTTTTGAGCTGACGTTCAACTATATTCTGAGTTGCAATACCTGCGTGATCAGTTCCAGGAATCCAAAGAGTATCGTCACCTTTCATACGGTGATAGCGAACAACGATATCTTGTAGGGTATTGTTAAGTCCGTGTCCCATGTGTAAAACGCCAGTGACGTTTGGAGGGGGAATAACGACGGTATATTTTGCTACTGAAGGATTTTTTGCTTTTTTTGCAAGATACGACTGATGCAGTGGAGAAGCTTCATCTGATGCAGGCTTAAAACAGCCGCTGGAAACCCACTGTCCATAAATTCTATCCTCAAAATCTTTGGGGTTATAGGCCTTTTCCAATTCAATTGCTTTCATGCCCTGTAGTATAGCCACTTTTAGACTAAAACTCAACAGGTGGCTCTCGTGTTTTTTTGTATACTTTTTGCTTGCAAGTTGCTAAAAGCGGGTTTATACTATATGTATGGCTTCTTTGGACAAAGTAGAAGGATTGCGTCGAGCACTTAAAATTACAAACATTTCGCTTATTGCAGTCCACACTTTTTTACTCTTTTTCTTTTATTCTCAACATGTCTACTTTATGTTCTTTTTTAACACAGTAAGCATTATTTTCTATCTTTTTAGCATATTCATCTTAAAAAAGCGAAAACTCTTTTTATATCTTGCGCTTACCATACTTGAAGTTCTCGTACATGTCTGCGCCGCAACTTTTTGTATTGGTTGGGATGCAGGATTTTCTATGTACACCATGCCTATTGTCTTTATAGCCTTTTACATGCGCTATATTTTTAACGACAATCGCTTTTTAGGAAAACTACCCGAAGCTGCAAGTTTTTTAGCCGCAGCGGTGTTCTTAGGACTAAGAATCATAACTTACTACATAAAACCGATTTACTTTCTAAAACCAGAAGTACGAGATATAAGCTATCTTGCAAACTGTGCAGTTATTTTTGGCTTTATTATTTTGTGCATGTACGCTTACACTTCTTTAGTTATGAACCGAGAAACAAACCTCAACGAGCGTGCAGACTACGATGAACTTACACAATTGTACAACCGTCATAAAATGCGCGATATTCTTGATAAAGTACATGAAGCAGAACTGGCAAAAGAATGTGGATTTTCTACCGCAATTTTAGACATTGATGACTTTAAAAAAATAAACGACACTTACGGTCACGATGCAGGAGATTATGTTCTTCGCATTATTTCTGAGTTTATGAAGCACCGAGCACATGTTATGGAAGACATGGCAGATCATCACATTATGCACATAGGACGCTGGGGTGGAGAAGAATTTTTAATTGTCCAAGAATACGACAGTAAACTCGAAGACTACCGCCAAAGATGTGTAGACAACATTGAATCTTTACTGAGCGAAACTCGCAATTACAAATTCACTTATTTGTCAGAACACTTTACTATTACACTTACTGCAGGCATTGCTTTCCACAATCCAGGTGAACCAATTGCTGCTACTATAAACAGAGCCGACCAACTTTTGTATTCAGGAAAAGAGAGCGGCAAAAACAAATTAGTTCAAGATTAAAAGGCCTTAGGACAGTTCGAATTTTCCCGTATACAAATCGTAATAGCGACCTTTTTTCTGCATAAGAGTTTCATGGTTTCCGCGTTCTATAATGTTTCCTTTTTCCAAAACAATTATTTCGTGAGCGTTTCTAACTGTTGAAAGACGGTGCGCAATAACGAAGACAGTTCTTCCTTCCATAAGGTCATTCATTCCTTTTTCAATAAGAGCTTCGGTTCGTGTATCAATTGAACTGGTTGCTTCGTCAAGAATTAAAACAGGCGGATCTGCAACTGCGGCACGAGCTATAGCGAGCAACTGTCTTTGTCCCTGGCTTAAGTTTCCACCGTCGCCTGTAATGACTGTATCATAGCCTTTTTCAAGGTGAGTTATAAAAGTGTCGGCATTTGCAAGTTTAGCAGCGGCAAGAATCTGTGCTTCAGATGCTTCAAGATTTCCGTACTTGATGTTGTCGCGAATTGTTCCGGTAAACAAATGAGTATCTTGTAAAACCATGCCCAGCGATTTTCGGAGGGAACTTTTAGCAATCTGCTTAATAGGAATACCGTCGTACAGTATTTCTCCTTTAGAATCTTCAATGTCATAAAAGCGGGTGAGTAAGTTTGTAATAGTTGTCTTACCACTTCCTGTTGAACCAACAAGTGCAATCTTCTGACCAGGAAGCGCATGTAAGTCTATACCATGAAGCACTTCTTTTTCGGGAACATAAGAAAAACTTACATTCTTAAACACAACATCGCCACGCAATTTTACTAACGCATGTTCATTGTCATCGGCAAAACTTTCAAGTGCATTCTCTTGAACTTGTACATTCAGTGAACGAGGAAGGCGCCATGCCCACTCTCCTGTATTTGCAAAAGCTTGAACCAAATGAGCTTTCTTGTCTGAACTTGCAGAAGGCAGTGTTTCGCTCGCATTTACCAGTAAAACCTTTCCTTCGTCAATTTCGTTCTTTTCATCAATAGCAGCAAAGATTCGTTCTGCGCCAGCTAAGGCATTTAAAATTCCGTTTACTTGCTGACTCATCATGGTAATAGGACGACTAAAGTTTCTTGTATACTGAAGGAAGGCTGCAATACTTCCTAAGCCCATGTGACCGCCTACAACACGGAAGGCTCCCACTATTGCAACTAAGGCATACTGAATATGACTCATGTTTCCCATAATGGGGAACAAAATGTTAGCAAGTGTATTTGCACGAGTTCCCGCTTCACACAGTTTGTCGTTAAGAACATTAAATTCTTCAATCGATTTTTTTTCGCGGTTAAAGACTTTAACCACTTTTTGACCAGCAGTCATTTCTTCGACATAACCGTTAACCGCACCGATTGCAGCTTGCTGGTCTCTAAAAGCACCAGCACTTTTTGTTGCAATAACCGCAGCAAGCATCATCATAAAAATCATAGTAACAATCATTATGAGCGTTAGAAGCGGACTGGTTACCAACATCATAACAAAAACAGAAACAACAGTTATAAAACTTGAAAACAACTGAGGAACACTTTGACTCATCATATCGCGCAAGGTATCGATATCATTTGTAAAAAGCGACATAAGTTCGCCATGAGTATGACTGTCAAAATATTTAAGTGGAAGCACTTCCATTTCGTCAAACAAATCGTTACGAATGCGATAGAGCACGTTAGTTGAAATGTAGAGCATAAGACGAGCGTTAAGCCAAGAAGCAAAAGCTCCACCTGCAAAGACACATATCATTACGCCTATAAGTTTAAGAAAGGGAAGAAAATCTGATGCAACAATTGTTTGCCCAGAAGCCCACCTTTCATATAAGGGAATAATATAATCATCGATTGCAGGACGAAGCATAGAGTCACCTACAACCGTAGCACCTGCACTTGCAAGAACGGCAATAATAACTAAACCAAAAAGTGCTTTGTATGCACCCATATATGCAAGAATACGAGAAATGGTACGCTTAGCGTTCTTTGGTTTTGCAGTACCTTTCATTTTTGAACCTGGTCCCGGCATTATATTCTCCTAGTAAAAATTCTAATTCTAATTTGCAGCCTGTTGAGATTCAAACACTTCACGGTAAATCTCGTTTGACTGCAAAAGCTGTTCATGAGTTCCAGAGCCGTTAACAACTCCATTGTCAAGAACATAAATAATATCTGCATCTTGAACAGAAGCAATGCGCTGTGCAATAACAATTTTTGTTGCTTCAGGAGCACAGCT
>DMQP01000090.1 GCA_003455655.1 Treponema sp.
TTCAAAATACAAATCAACATTCTGGCGATTACAGCAACATAAAAAATGTATTCAGACCTGGCCACGCTGATTTTACCTACACTCAAAAATACGGCATTCGTGATTATCGTGGTGGCGGAAGAGCAAGCGGTCGCGAAACATGCGCAAGAGTTGCCGCTGGAGCTATAGCAAAACTTTTTCTAAAAGAACAAGGCATTTCCATAACTGCTTACACAGAAAGAGCAGCAGGAATTTCTTGCACTAAGTTTGATGCTTCTCAAATTGAACAGAACACGATGCGTGCTCCTGACGCAGATGCTGCAAAACTCATGGAAGAAAAAATTGCAGAAATTAGAAAAGCAGGAGATTCAACAGGCGGAATTATTGCTTGCAGAATAGACGGTGTTCCTTCGGGGTTAGGAGAACCTGTTTTTGAAAAAGCAGATGCACTTCTTGCTCAGGCTATGCTTTCTATAGGTGCTATCAAGGGAATAGAATTTGGTTGCGGATTTAATTGCGCAGATATGACTGGCTCACAAAACAATGATGTTATGCAAGCAAACAGTGACAAATCAGTATGTTTTAAAACAAATAACGCTGGCGGAATTTTAGGTGGCATAACTAACTCAGATCAGATTTTCTTTCGATGTGCGATTAAGCCAGTTCCTAGCATTTACCAAAGTCAACAAACAGTCGACATACATGGCAATGAATGTGACTTACTTATTGAAGGAAGACACGACATTTGTCTTTGCCCCCGTATTGTGCCTGTTATTGAAGCAATGGCTGCCATTACTATTACCGACTTACTCTTACGCAATAGGGCAACAAAAGCATGAAAAAGAAAACTCTTATCGCTGTAATTGCTGGAAGTGTAGCGGCACTTTCTTTACTTGTTCTTTCAACACTCTTCTGTCTTCGTGTAAAGCAATTTTCTCATCCTCAAGAAGTAGCTGAACTATCACGAATACAAAATGCTTTTTTACAAGAACAACTCGACAAAAACTTTCCAGAAAGACTTGCTTTAATTCATTCGCTTCCTTACAAAACCATTGATGCTAATTTATTTATAAATGCAAAGAGCGCAATTCTTATTGACACACAAACAGGAAGCATCTTGTTTGAAAAAAATGCAGACATGCAGATTCCGCCAGCGTCTATGACAAAACTTGTAGAAATGTATGTTGTGTTTGAAGCAGTAGAAAAAGGTGAAGTTTCACTTGATGATATAGTTCCGCTTCCTCCTCAGTCATGGGCTATAAACTTACCACAAGATGCATCCATAATGTTTTTGGCAGAAGGTCAACAAGTAACACTCAACGAATTACTTTTAGGTCTTGCCATTGCAAGTGGTAACGATGCTTCAATAGCAGTTGCAAATTACATTTGCGGTAACATGGAAGATTTTGTTAAACGAATGAATCTTGTTGTAGAAGATTTAGGTCTTACTCACACTCACTTTGTTGAATCAAGTGGCTACAGTGAATTAAATGTAACCACTGCCCGAGAGTTTGCATCTTTTTCACGCGCATACATAAATCGGTTTGGCTTTGCATTAGAAAAGTATCATTCACAAAATGTTTTGCGCTATCCATTACAACACAATCTTGCACCAAACCAGCAAAACCAAGGCGACAGTCAGGCAGTAACACAGTACAACACCAACAAACTTTTGGGTAAACTGCAAGGTTGCGATGGTCTTAAAACAGGCTACATTGATGAAAGCGGATACAATCTTGCACTTACGGCTCAGCGTAACAACATGCGTTTTCTTTCTGTGACAATGGGTGGCCCAGGAAAAGGTTCTGTACAAGGAAATCAATATCGCGTTGCAGACGGATTTACACTTATGAATTATGCCTTTGATTCGTTTGCAGATTATCATGCGCCAAAAGATCCAAATGCACATTGTGTTACGGTTAATCTTGCTGGTGCAAAAGAAAAGAGTGTGCGTCTTGTTCCTGCCTATGACGAAACTTTTACTGTTCCCTTCATTACAGGAGCAACACCTCAAGAAGCAGCAAACTTAGTTGAAATAGACATTCAGGCACCAAAAGCAATTTACGGTGAAGTTCTTTGTGCAAAAGAATACGGAAAAATTACCTATTCGTTAAACGGAATTGTTCTACGCACTGTTCCCTTAGTTGCTGATCGTTCTGTTACAAAAGCTTCTGCACTAAAACAAGTGTGGGACAAAGCTGCTCTTTTTGTAAGCAATAGACTTACTCAATAAATTCACGAACATCAACAATTGTGCAGCCGCTATCTAACAAAGACGAAATAAGCAAATCAATTTTCTGAGTATCTGTTCCTACACACACAGGAATTATCATTCCATCGTAAGTTGCAGGAACAATTTTTTCTATAAGCGTTTCAACATTGTCAGAAGCAACAACGGTATCTACATAACGGTAACCAGCAGCTTCTCCCGCTGAAAGAATAGAAGCATTTGCTTTATATAAAGGAGCATGCCACAAAAGCGACAGTTCTGTTCCGGTTGTGTCATAAAACTCATCTTCGTTACGCGCAAGACCTCGCTTAATAAATGAATCATCAATAACAAAATCTTGTGCCGAAGTTAAATCTGTTAAAGTAAAAAATCCAGAAGCACATTCATAACCAGATGCAACAATCTGTCTTGTTTCAGAAGGATAGCGACGAACAAACTCTCCGTTAATGAAAAATGTTGCTGGAATTTTAAACTGATTCAACGCACACAAAACTTGAGGAAGACCGTCTGCACGATCAAGAGCATCAAAAACTAAAGCAACTCTTTTAACACTTGTGTCGCACACATCTGATTCTGCAAAAACAGGATATGTTACCACAGCACCTTGCAAAGAACGAACAAATGCTGCATTTTCAAACATCTTGTTTTGAGAGTTTCCTATAAACACACGATAACGTGCATTCTTTTCTACACTGGTAAAAGAAACATTTTTAAGTGAAGATGCTGTCCATGTATTTAAATTTGAATTGTAAGCATAAACAGTTGTTTCGTCTTTAAACGAACCATACACAAGGCTTCCACTCCAAACAGCTTCATCAACTGACGAAAGGAATAAAAGAGAAACCTCTTCTGAACGTAAATTCCAAGAGCGAACTGTTTTTGTTCCGCCAACATACAAAAGAGTATTGCTTCCCCACACAAAAGAAACAACAGGTTCTCCCCTTAATCTGCCCCGCACCTGAGCAGCATTTATGTCAAACACATAAACAGATTCACCACCGGTAAAAGCAATAAGTGAACTGTCTGGAGATGCAACAGGAGTTACTGAATCTTTTACTTCGAAAATAACATCCATTGAAGAAGACAATGCGTACATGCGAGAAGAACGCTTACCATCTTCATACAATAAAAAATCGACCCACAGAAGAGGCTGTTGTTTTTGATTCCAGAAAACCTGACAACCCAACACAGCTCCTCGTGCACCTGTTAACGTAAAGATTCCTTTAGACTGAACAAAATCATAACTCTGAGCAGAAAGAGAATAGTAACTCACCAAATTATTTTGACTTACTACAACAATCTGTAAACCCGAAGCATCGCTCCAAAACATATCGCGACTTGAATCGAATGTATAAGGAAGACGACCAACAATAGTTCCTGTTCCTGCGAGAGAAGAATATAATCCACGAGTATACAATTCATTTTGATTGATACGGTAGATGATGTCGCCATCTATATATAAAAGACTTCTTTCTTGAGTCCAAGAAACACTTGCAATTGTTCCTTCACCAATTCTGCGTAAACGTTCTGATATTTGTAGCGGTCCGAAAGAAGTTGATGCAGAAATAAAATACACTGCTCCATTTTTTTCATACAGTAAGATATCAGAATCGGGAGACCATTTTACTGCAACCGAATCAAAACTAAATGACACAGATTCAGCAAGAATAACTTGTGCTTGAGTGCGCATATTTTGCAATATCAGTTGACCGCTTCCGCTTTTACTTTGTCGAACAAAGCAAGCATAATTTCCATCAGGACTTACACTCTGAGGACTGGTACGAGAATAAGCAACAGGAAGAGAATCTGAAGAAGAAACCCAAGAAAGTTTTTTCTGAGAAGGAGAATACCATGCACTTCCGTAGCGGTTTCGAATTTGTAAAACACTTCCGTTCTGAACCAATTCCATTTTTTCTGGGAAACAAGTTAACAAACGAGGAGATGAAGCAAGCGCATCCTTTCCTAATTTTGCGGTAAACAAAGTGTTGTACTCATGCGTACCAGGAACTGTTTGCGACACTGTAAACAAAATTTCATCAGATTCATTTACAGAAACTGAATTAAACGAAACCTTTCCAAAAACAGGAAAAGCAGCCGTCATAAGCAAGACAGCTGCCGTACACACAAATCGGTTCATCGATGCATCTCCACGCTTAGCGCCAGCGTTGAAAGTTCACGGTCCAGTTCATCAAGTCGGTCCTTCAAAGTTTCAACTTGTTTATCGCGGCACTGATTCTGCGACTCAATAAGTCGATCAAATACCGCTTCCATAGAATTGCGTTCTCGTATATTGAGCCGTGCCTCTCCACACCAGGGACAGTAAATAAATTCTCTGTCAATTATTCTACCACACTCTTTACACACGCACAACTTTTCCATCTGTCAAATTCCTTTTCTATTTTAAAACCGTAAGCGGATCAACTAATTTTCCGTTTTTATACACAGAGAAATGCAGGTGTGGTCCAGTAGAGTATCCCGTAGAACCAACCAGTCCAATGACAGTACCTTGCGAAACTTTGTCATTCTTCTTTGCAATTATTTTACTCATGTGTGCATACAAAGTCTGATATCCATCATGATGTTTTATAATTACATAATTTCCATACACACTTGAAAAACCAGTATATGCAACTGTTCCGCTCATAGCAGCATAGATTGATGTTCCTTCAGGACAAGCTAAATCTATTCCTGTATGACTAGACGGAGTGTTTTTGATAGGATCAATACGGTAACCAAAGCGAGAAGACAAACGCCAAGTTGCTTTTATAGGATACATAAAAAGTTCGCCCATTGCACGCTGCAAACTTTCGCTATCAAGACGAGCACCAGGAATAAAAAGAGACATACCTTTTTGCAGTGTTTCTGATGCAAGATTGTTCACATCAAGAATATCTTCTACCGTTGCATTGTACTTTGTTGCAATAGAACTAAGTGTTTCTCCAGCTGCAACAACATGAACCAAACCGTCATACGAAGGAATACTCAGTTTTTGACCAGAACGAAGTGAACGAACATTGCTTATATTGTTTACTGCAATAAGAGTTGAAATGTTTGACAAACCAAATTTTTTGCTTATACCGCTAATGGTATCGCCAGAACGAACAGTATAGGTTTGATAAGTAACAGGTTCTTTTATAACAAGAGAAGAAACGGTAAGAGTTCCGTCTGAAGAAAGTATATTTCCGTCACGGTCATAGAACACAGAATCAAGAGCAAACGATGACATAGCAGCGTTCAAATACTCATCTGCAAAAGCATTGCCATTTTCAAAATCAACTACTTTGGCAAAAGACATTGAGTAATCAATCAGATGAGAAATCATCACAGGAATTATAACAGCTGCACAAACTGCAGGAATCATCCATGCATAGCGAATTAAACTGCGTGTAGTAACTGCAAAACTAAACAAAGCAGCACGCACAGTGAAGAACATTTCCTTAATTGAAAAAGAGCGAGACTTGCGCGGAAGAGTAAGTGCTTTAACTTTTACATGCGACCGTTCACGATTACGCAAACGAGGCCAAGAAACTTCTCTTTCAGATGTATAGTAGTTGATGATTTCCATACAAAAAGTATCGACATAAAAGCGCCGTCATATTAGAATAAACTGCATATGCGAAAGGCTTTACACTATATTCTTATAGGTATTTTTTTGGGACTCGTTCTAAAACTCTTTGTTATTGATATTCCCTGCATTGTTGGTAATTCCATGGAACCAACACTTCATAATCAAGAACATGTTCTTGTAAACAAACTGGCTTACGGATTGGTCAAACCTTTTGCAAGTACACGCATGACAACATGGGCTCATCCCCAAAAGGGCGACATTATTGTCTATATGCATGACGGGGATATGGTGGTTAAACGCTGCATTGCGTACTCAGGTATGCCACTGGATTTTTCGAGCGATAGTCAGTATACTCTGAATGTGGGTGGAGAAAAAATTCCTTTGACATACGAACAGTTTCGTTTGCTTAATGGCATTGAGTCAGTTCCGGAAGGATGCGTCTTTGCTGTAGGCGACAACTACCAAGTATCAATTGATTCTCGAAACTACGGCTTTATTCCAGAACGCGATGTATTAGGAAAAGTGATATGGAAGTAAATGATTTTTTCAAAAAGCCGCGTGTTTGGTTCATTGGAATTCTTTTCGTCTTATTTTTAGGATATGTCACCGTCTGTTATTTTAAACTTTCTCTTTCTGAACAACCACAAAGCATTGCTTCCAAACCTTCTGTTGAACGAGGTTCGATTCGTGACCGCAACGGAAAACCTCTTGCAGTACAAACAAGTTTCTATCACTTTGGAATTTCGCCCAACAAATTTTCTGATGCAATGATTGATGACTTTGCACAAAAACTTGCACCTGTACTTGAAATGGCAGACACAGATATTTCTGCACGAATTCGAGCTGCAAAAAATCTTTCGTTTTTGTACATCAAGAAAAAGTTAACTCAGGATCAGTATGAAGAAGTAAAATCTATTGTTGAAGAAAATTCATTTCCTGCAGTACGCTTTGACCGCATCCCAGGACGCGTGTATCCGGAAAATGATCTTGCAAGTCAACTCATTGGTTACATGGGAGACGATGGCGAAGGTTTAAGTGGAATTGAATACTCTCAGCAACTTATTCTTTCACCTCTTGTAACAGCAGATCAGCAAACTGTCTTTGGTCAGGATGTATATTTAACCATTGATGCAAACTTGCAATACAAACTTGAAAAAATTGCAAAACAAACACTTATAGACACCGAAGCAGAAAGCATGATGCTTCTTGCAGCAGATGCAAAGACTGGAGAAATTCTTTCGTACATCAGTTTACCGTCAATCAATTTAAATGACTATGCAAACATTGATGCACCTGATGCAAAACGCGATAGTCCCGCAATTAATTCTTACGAACCTGGAAGTGTATTTAAAATTTTTACTGCTGCTGCCTACATAGATTCTGGCGCAATGACACCAGCAACATATTTACGAACAACTGGCTCTTATAAATTTACAACCAACAAAGGCGAAACCTTTACCATTAGCTGTCACGATCCACATGAACACGGACTTGTTACGGTACGAGAAGCGCTGGCACGATCTTGTAATGATGCATTTGCACAGATGAGCGAACGCCTAGACACAGGAACTTTCCTTACCTACATAAAGAACTTTGGCTTTGGCGAAAAAACAGGTGTCGAACTTCCTCGCGAAGAATCAGGAAAAGTAAAATCTCCGGGTGATGCAACTTGGTCTGGACGAACAAAAGCAACCATTTCAATTGGTCAGGAAGTAAGTGTTACAGCATTACAAATGCTTCAAGCGGCAATGGCTATTGCAAACAAAGGAGTTCCTGCACAACTTACCGTTATAAAAAGAATCAGCGACAAAGATGGCGTTGACTCTTACGAACACACACCTCAGTATAGAGACAGAGTTTTAAAAACTTCAACAGCAGATTACATCATAAGTTGTATGCGCACTACTGTTCTTGAAGGAACAGGTTGGAGAGCTGGTCTTGACGATATTTCTATTGGAGATAAAACAGGTACTGCTCAGATTTTTGAAAACGGACGCTATCTTGAAGACCAGTATCTTTCAAGTTGTATGGGAATCTTTCCTATTGAAGATCCTCAAATTGTTTTGTACACCGTCATTGTAAAATCTAAAATTGAACGAAACTTGGGTGGACAGATTGCAGCTCCTGTTATTCGTCAGGCAGCAGATGAAATTATTGACCATTTAGGAATGACTCGCGACACAGCAGCAACCGTTTCACACTCTGGTGTTATTTCCATAAGTGAAAACGAACAGCCCTCTCTTGAAGCAGGTGTAGTCCCAAACCTTATAGGAAGACCCAAAAGAGATTTAGTAAACTTACTGTCACAAAACGAAGTAACAGTTATTATTCATGGTTCAGGTTGGGTTGTTCGTCAGACACCGCAACCAGGAACACCTCTTACGGAGAACACGACCATTGAACTCTATTTGGAATAACAATGTCGCTCTGTTTAAAAAACGTTTTCCGCATTTAGCTTTTTTATTTGACAAACCACTTACTTCAGAACAAAAACCCTTTACTGTTTGTGCATCTAAGTCAGAGGCTATGACTGCAATTGAAGGCACACTTCCTCTTCATTCAAAATACAATCCGCTAAAAGAAGCTCAGCAATTAATTGCTCAATTTCCTAAAGACAAAACAGCTGCTGTTTTTTGTTCATTTGGTTTAGGTTATGCACCCATTCAGTTTGCATTACAGTACCCAACACTTCCGCTTATCATTATAGAACCAGATGTACGATATGTTTCTCAAAGTTTTGAAACAGTAGATTGGTCTCCTGTTCTTACGCACAGTCAAGTTATTTTTGCATTGAATGCAAGTAGCGCAGAAGCAGTTTCACTTATTGAACGTTTCGGAATTTCAAATGTACAAATATATGAAAGTGCTAACCAAACACAACATGCAGCTGACTACTATGCTGAACTTACACAAACGCTTAATCGTGCAAAACAAAAAGAAAATATCAACACAAACACTTTGGAACGATTTGCAAAACTTTGGCTTAGAAACAGTTGCAAAAACTTACCCTTCATGGCAAAGTGCGATGGTGTGAAAAAATTCATGAACACAAACACTGCATTACCTTTTGTTATTCTTGCGGCTGGACCTTCACTTGCAACAGTTCTTCCATACCTCGCAGAATTAAAAAAACGTTGCATACTTGTTTGCGTTGATACATCTCTCCATGCATGTTTAAACGCTGGCGTAGAACCAGACTTTATTGTTCTTGTTGATCCACAAGAAGCATGTGCGCGACATTTAGATTTTTTACGTTCTCCTTCATCTATTCTAATTACAGAGAGCGCAGTATGGCCATCGGTGTTTCGTTTTGAGTGTAAAGAAACAGTCATGTGTTCTTCTCTTTTTCCCTTAGGAAAATATTTTGAATCGCAGTTAGGACAAAAAGGAAAGTTAGGTGCAGGAGGAAGTGTTACTACTACCGCATGGGATTTTGCATACAGCACGGGAACAAAAGAAATTTATCTTGCGGGAATGGATTTAGGATTTCCGGGAAAGCAGACACATATTCGCGGTTCACAATTTGAAGAACGAGCTCATAGAAAATCAATAAAAACTTCACCCGCAGAAACAGATTCTGTTATTTCACTTATGGGAGCAAACCCTCAGCTTGCACTTGATTACAACAATAACCAACTTTTAACAGACGAACGAATGAGTTTGTTTTCATGGTGGTTCGAAGAAAATGCAAAGAAAGCTCAACAGGCAGGTTGCACAACTTACACGCTTACACCACAAAGTCTTGCCATAAAAGGAATTCAAACAGCAAACATTTCAATTCTTCTTGAAAGACCAGAAGCTCAAAAAGAACGAGACTGTTTTTTCAAAGACGCAGAAGCACAAGTAGCAAGGCTTTCACAAGAAGAACGCTTACAGCAATTTGAACAAGTAAAACAAATTTTTGTTGAACACTTACAGACGCTTCTTGAAACAGCACGCAAAGGCATTCACTTGTGTGAGGGAGCAATCAAAGACCGAACAAAAGCAGGAGAAGTGTTTTCGAAACTTGATGCTTTAGATAAACAAATTCTTACTTCTTCTGCAAAAGATGCAGCCTCTCTTGTTTTTCCCACGCAGCGACAGTTGCAAAAAAAAGCACAGAACCTTCCACAAGAACCTCTTTTACATCAATTATACTATTCAAAACTTATCTATACAGAATTATCAGAATCAATCAAAAGCTATCTAACATATTTATAAAAAAAAGCTCAACCTTTTTGAAAGCAGTACCGATAATAAAAATGTGATTGATTAAAAACATTCTTTGACGGACGGTCGTAAGACATCCAGACGGCTGAAAGAGGGTGCTTTCTTCATATCTCCTGTAAAAGGAACCGAGGCATGAGCTTTGGTTCTTTTTTTTTACTTCCAAACTTATTTAGACTGTAGATTTTCGCAATTTGTGCCGATAAGGAAATGAGGCGTACTATGACTAACGTAGAAGTTGCAGATTTAAAACCTGATTCCTTCTTCAAAGAAGACTTAAAAATTGACAAACTGTTCCTCGTTACATCCGTTGCATGTCCGCTTACAGCAGAAGTGCTTAAAAGTTTAAAGGACTGGAATTTTGATAAATTTATTTTAGACGGAAACATTTGTGAAGCCTCTCTTACCATGCCACAACCAAAAGTCATGGAAGAAAAAAGTGCACCTAACATCAGTGAAGAAAAGAAACAAGAAATTAAAAGTGGATTTGAAGAAGTTTCCTTCGATGGAGATTTAGTTGTAAACAAAAAGCCTGCCGTTGTTGCAGTTGAACAACCAGTTCCTCCTCCAAAACCGCATGTAAAAGTTGATTACTCACACATCTTTCTTGATGCACTTACAAAAGCACGTAGCATGCCTGTTAAATCAGAATCTGACCGCATGGAAGAAGTTCAAGTTGTATATGACGGTTTCTCTGAATACATAACAGCAATTTACACTCGATATGCAACACATCGCGAACTTAATTACGAAGAAATAAGTAAAATGGTTCAAGAGTTGTGCACGTACGAACGCGACCACCGCAGATACTTATTGCGCATTACTCCAACACTCGAAGCACGCAACAAAAACTTTTTGGTAAGTCACAGTATGCGTTCAACCATTATTGCAATTGCAATCGGTTTACAGATTCACATGCCTCCAGAAAAACTAGTTGAATTAGGTGTTGCATGTATGCTGCATGAAATAGGAATGATCCGATTACCTCCGCAGTTGTATATGAACAGTAAGCCATTAAGTGCAATAGAATATGCACAAATGACAACTCACACAGTCTTAGGTTACAATGTTGTAAAAGATGCAAATTTCCCACTTTCAATTCAGCTGGGAGTTTTGGAACATCATGAACGCGAAACAGGCAACGGTTACCCACGACATCTTACAAGCGACAAAATTTCTCTGTATGCAAAAATAATTGCAGTTGCTTGTTCTTACGAAGCAATTTCTGCACCGCGTCACTTCAGAGATGCACATACTACATTCGATGCAATTGTTGAGTTACTTAAAAATGCAAACCATCAGTACGATGATACTGTTGTTAAAGCATTACTCTACACCGTTTCTCTCTACCCCATTGGTGCATATGTGTATCTTGCAAACGGAAAAATTGCACAAGTTGTTGATGTTAACCCAGCAAACCAACGCAATCCGATTGTTCAAATAATTGGAGAAAAAGAATTAGACGGAAGTCCTAAAACGGTACAAACGAATGATGCACAGCTTAAAATTATACGCGTAATGAACAAAACTGAATCTGATGATGTATTAAAGGCAATCAGCAGTCAGGAAAACGCACAGACCACTAATTAAAGAACTGACGCACTTGTTCAACTTCTTCGGAAAACTGCTGGTCAATAACTGGCGGATGTGATTCAAAGTAAAGCACTTGTCCCAACTCTTCTTGCGTGTGAACTCCCCACACAGGAACAACATGTTCATACTGATGTAAAAAACCAAACGCTAAGGGAATGTTGCTAAGCACTCCACCACACAGAGGCTGCATTGCAATACAACCAACATCATGTTCTTTACAAAGTTTTACCAATTCAGTTGTAGCTTCATCGGTAAGAACATTAAATGGGAACTGAACAGTTTCGTACAAACCACTCAACACTGCTTCACGAGCAATTTCCACATCATCTGTTGCAATACCAAAGTGACGAATTAAATTTTGTGATTGAAGTTTTAAAAGACAGCTGTAAATTCCATCACGACCATCTTTTTGAGGAAGCACTTTAGGATTTTCAAGTTGATACAAATCCACATAATCAGATTCAAGTGCAAGTAAACTTTCGTGCAAATCCTGTCTTATTTCTTGTGGTGAAGACTGAGCGGTTTTTGTTGCAAGCATAACATTATGTCGTATACCATGCAAAGCAGCGCCCAGTCTTTGTTCACACACAGGAGAACTGCGCGATGTGTCAAAGAAATTTATTCCGGATTCGTAAGCCTGGCGTACAATTGCACAAGCCTTCTCGTCAGCTTCTTCGCCAAAGGATTCAATTTCCTTGCAATCAAGACTCATTGCACCAAAGGCGGTTCTACTAACGAGAAGATTTGTTTTCCCCAGAATTACAAATTCCATTTTGCAATTTCCTCAAATACCGTTAGCGCTCTACAGGCTTCCAGTTATTGATTGCGTTGTGGATGAATCCTGAAAGTTCAGAAATCTTTACACGCTGCTGTTCCATAGTGTCACGATCACGAACTGTTACTGTTCCGAAGTTTGGACTATCTGCAGTGATAGTGTCGTAGTCAACGGTAACACAGAATGGAGTTCCCACTTCATCTTGACGGCGATAACGCTTACCTACAGTTCCACTCTGATCATAGTCAGTAACAAATTCTTCTGTAAGAGAATCTTTTACTTCTTGTGCTTTTTCGGCAAGACCATCTTTCTTCATCAAAGGAAGAACAGCAACTGTTACTGGTGCTAGTTTTGGATGCAAGTGCAGAACAGTACGATAGTCATCTTTTCCATCAGTACCAACATTCTGTTCTTCATAAGCTTCACAAAGGAATGCAAGGAAGTTACGGTTAAGACCAGCAGATGTTTCAATGACATAAGGAGTGTACTTGTTGTTTCCATCGTCTTGATCCATGTAGTCCATATCTTTGCCACTTGTTTTTGTGTGCTGACTCAAGTCAAAGTCTGTACGGTTGTGAATACCTTCAATCTCTTCAAAACCGATGGGGAAGTTGTACTGAATGTCATACGCATCTTTTGCATAGTGAGCAAGTTTGTCGTGGTGATGCCATGCAAGGTTCTTTTCTGCAATGCCATATTTTTTATAGAATGCCCAGCGTTCGTTGCGCCAGTTCTGGAAGATTTCGTCATCAGTTCCAGGTTTACAGAAGTATTCCATTTCCATCTGTTCAAATTCACAAGTACGGAAAATGAAGTTCTTGAAAATAATTTCATTGCGGAATGATTTACCAACTTGAGCAACTCCAAAAGGAATTTTCATGCGGTTAGATTGAACAATGTTTTTGAAATCGGTGAAGATACCCTGACAAGTTTCGGGACGCAGATAAATAAGATGTGCTTCATCTGCAACTGGACCTTGGAATGTTTTGAACATAAGGTTAAACTCGCGAACAGCAGTGTACTTACGTTCTTTGCTTCCACAAGTAGGACAATTGATGTTAGCGTCAATAAATGCTTTCATCTCTTCGTGTGTCATTGTATCAACTGGTTTACCAGGATCTTTATCTGGATTGCTCTTTACAAAATCTTCAATAAGTTGATCTGCGCGGAAACGAGCTTTACATTCAGTACAGTCAATCATAGGATCACTGAAGTGTGCAACGTGACCAGATGCTTCCCATGTTTTATGATGCTGGAAAATTGCACTGTCCAAACCAACAACATCATCGTGACGCTGAACCATGTAATGCCACCATGCATTCTGAATGTTGCGCTTGAACTCTACGCCCAAAGGACCATAATCCCATGCACCTGCCTGACCGCCATAAATTTCACTTGCCTGATAGACAAAGCCACGGCGTTTACACAAAGAAATAATTTTGTCCAACGTACATGCGTGGGGATCCGACACTGTTTTTGCCATACAATAACTCCTTACCGCCGCTGGAGTGCGACGGCTTACATAATAATTGCAACAGTGTACCACAAAGAGAAAGGTAAAAACACTTTACATTTATAAAGCGCTTTCTATTCTTTCCACGGGAAGAAAAATGATTTTAGTTTGCGAGGACCCAAAATGTTTTTGTCGTTTTGAATAAGCTCATCCCAAGGAACTTGTTTAAGTTGTTCTTTTGTAAGTCCAGGGTTCACTTCTATCCAGTCATATTTATAGAGTCGAAGTCTAAGTGCATTAGTATTTGCAAGTGTAATTCCGTTAAGACTTGGAATAAGACCAAGCGTAAAAACCGAAATAATAAGACGAACAACATTGCTCAAAAGAAGTGCAAGTGTAAATGATGCATTATCAAAAAAGAGTATGTATGATTTTTTCAAACACTTTACAAATGGATTGTGCATAAGACTTCTAATTGGTAAAAACCACTGCAAAGCCATGACCGTTATAACTACTCCCCAGAACACAATAGAAAGCAGTATCAGTCCTAAATATGAACCTTGACTTCCATCAGCAGGAATCCATATACGATAGTAAAAGGGAATGCTTACTACAGAAACAGCAGCAAGTAATCCTACAAACAAACCAAAAGCGGCACCATCTTTTATGCAAGATGGAATGTTTGAAAAATACTCTTTAAGTTTACTAGTTCCAAAGTTTGCAATTTTTGCGGCATTTTCACCTTCTGCAAAAACGAGTACTCCCAGTATGGCACACACAATAAAAAAAGCAGCAACTTGATAAAGCACTTTAATGTTTTCGGGTCCGGGAATATAAACAGAAAAAATAATAAAGGCAACACCTGCCGCAATGCAAGCAAGCAGAAATAGATTCAATATAGCCAGATGGAACATATTGTCCCACACATCACAAAAGTTTTTTTTCAAAAAAAATCCAAACATGGGTATACTGTACTCTAATCGCCCTTTGCAGTCAACAATAAACATGGTACACTATACGCATGGAATACTCTGTTCAGAAAGTGCTTTCTCTTATTTCGCATATTCATAGTGTTAGTGCAGAATTTACTAATCGTCGTCTTGCAGAAAAAAATCTAATTTCTTCTCACGGATTTATTTTGTTTCAACTTGCACGGAACGAAACCATGAGCATGACACAACTTGCA
>DMQP01000059.1 GCA_003455655.1 Treponema sp.
AAAGTTGCACAGTCTGGTCGTCCTCTGGTTATTATTTGTGAGGATATGGACGGTGAAGCTCTTACCACTTTGGTTGTTAACTCTATTCGCGGAACACTCAAGTGCTGTGCTGTTAAGGCTCCTGGCTTTGGTGATCGCAGAAAGGAAATGTTGCAGGACATTGCAATTCTTACTGGCGGAAAAGTTATTACCGAAGAACTTGGTCTTAAACTGGAAACCACAGAACTGTCAGATTTGGGTCAGGCAAAGAGTGTTAAAATCGACAAAGAAAACACAACCATCGTTGACGGTGCTGGTGAAAAGAAAGCAATCGCTGACCGTGTTGCAGAAATCAAAAATCAGATTGAAAAATCAACTTCTGATTACGACAAAGAAAAGCTCAAGGAACGCCTTGCAAAACTTTCTGGTGGTGTAGCTGTTATCAACATTGGTGCAATTACCGAAACCGAAATGAAAGAAAAGAAGTTCCGCGTAGAAGATACTCTTGCTGCAACTCGTGCTGCTCTTGAAGAAGGTATTGTTTCTGGTGGTGGACTTGCACTTATTGAAGCAAGCAAAGTTCTTGATACCGAAACTGCAGGTTTGGTTGGCGACGAAAAAGTTGGCTTCCAGATTGTAAAGCGTGCTCTTGAAGAGCCTATCCGCCAGATTGCAAACAATGCTGGTGTTGACGGTGCTGTTATTGCAGACAAAGCAAAGAATTCAAAGAAGGGAGTAGGCTACAATGCTGCTTCTGGAGAATGGGTTAACATGATGGAAGCAGGTATTATTGACCCTGCTAAGGTTACTCGTTGTGCTTTGCAGAATGCAGCTTCTGTTGCAGGAATGCTCCTTACTACAGAATGTGCAATTACAGACATTCCTGAGCCTCCAGCTCCTGCTGCAGCTCCCGCTCCAGACATGGGTGGAATGTACTAATAGTTCTGCTTGCTAACACAAAGACCGCATGGGAATAAAACAATTGTTTGTTCCTGTGCGGTTTTTTATTTTATGGCTTTAAACAGTACGCGGGGTCTTCCACCTGTGTTGTAGTTTAGTTCTTGAGTTATCTGTTTTTTGTTCATCAAATAATTCATATAGGTTCGAACGGTAACAATAGAAACTCCTGTTTCGTCTGCAATCATATCTGCGGTACTCCAACCAGGATGCTGAGCAAAATAATGTTCAATAAGAGATAGTGTTTTTTTCTGAATACCTTTAGGAAAGTGTGTTTCTGATTTTAAAGAGTCATTATTTTCTTCTTCGGTAGCGGAGTGTGAGTTTTGCTGACCCGAAAGAATTATTTTGTCTAAAGAACTTTGATCCATAACTTCATGTTGCATGAGTGTTCGTTTAGAAATGAATTTGTCTAAGGCAAGCATAAAGCGTTCAAGTGTAAAAGGTTTTATAAGATAGTCAATAACACCTAAGTGCATGGTTTCTTCTATTGTTGAACTGTTGTTTGCAGCTGTTACCATAATGACATCTGAGCTGATGTTTTGTTTTCTGATTGCAAGTAAGGTTTGTATTCCGTCCATAACTGGCATAAAGACATCTAGTAAAATAAGGTCGACGGTATTGTCTTTAAGAAAGGCAAGAGCTTCTTCTCCGTTTCTGCAAGTTGCACTTACGGTAAAGTCTTTGTGTTTTGCAACATACTGACTGTTTATAAGCGAAACCATAGGATCATCTTCAATAATTAACACCGAATACTTCATTTGCTTTTTCCTTCGTTGTCTATTGTTACCATAAAGCAAGTGCCTTTGCCATCTTCTGTTTCAAAGCTAATGCTTCCACCCAAGCTTTCTACAAGTTGTTTTGTGTGGTAAAGACCAATTCCTCTTCCTGTTCCCTTGGTTGAAAATCCACAGTCAAAAATGTGTTCTTGAAATTCTTTTGGAATTCCAGAACCAGAATCTTTTACGGTTATAAGTAAGTGACCTGGTCTTGTGTACACTCCAAACTCAAGTTCTTTTGGTACGCCATTCATTGCAGTTGTTTTGTTCATTTCGTCAAGCGCATTGTCTATGAGGTTTCCTGTTATGGTAACGAGAGCTTCGGAAGGAAGACTTATATCTTCTGAAAGAAATTTACTTTGTTCTTGTAAAATAAAGCGAACATCACATTCTGAAGCACGAGCAATTTTTCCTATGACAAGAGCTGCAAAAGAAGGATTGTCTATAGCGTTCATTACAGTGCTTATTGTTTCTCGTTGAATAATTGTTATGTTCTGAATGTATGAAACTGCTTTGTCGTATTCTCCAATTTGAATAAGACCCAGTATAACATGCAGTTTGTTTGTAAAGTCGTGATTGTTTGCTCTCATTGAATCAACAAGAATTTTTGTTCCTTCAAAGTCTTCGGTAAAGTCAAGAAATTCTTTTTTGATTTTTTTAGAAAGTGCAAAAGAAATAATTAGTTCAACAAGAATAGCGGCCAGTGTTACCGTTACAAAAAGTGCAATGTTTCTTGCAATAACTGCTTTCATAGATTCGTTAAGACGAATGGTCATAATAAATCCGCGGTAACTTCCGTCGTCTGAATAAATTGCAGTGTAGGTTCGTCTTTGTGGACCAGATGGACCTTGATCATCTTCTGTGTAATAGCCTGATGGATGAGAAGAAAAATCGGGAATGGTTCCGTCGTAAAGGCTTCCTATAAGTTCATGATGAGTGTGATACCTTCGCTTTAGATTTGATTCAACAATAGAAATAATGTCTACATCGCTTAGCTCTTGAACAACACTGTCCATGTAAGCAGTTAATTCTTCTTCTGAATAATCGTCAGTAAAGCGGTACAGTCGAGTAATAAGTTCTGCAGTGTTTTGTAAACTTTGACTAAAGTCCTTTTCAAGTGCATGTATACTTATAAAAGCTCCTCCTGCACTCAGTAAAAGCGTAACAGAAATAATAAGTATAAGTTGTGTTCTGCGTATTTCCCTACGAAGTGAATTCAAGTTGTCGTGCTTTTTCTTATTCATAGAAAACAGTATATCTTAAAAAAGGCCTTTTTGAAAGTTTAGAAAGTAAAAAAAGTGAACAAAAGAATTGTATATTTTTTTGACTGTGATAAGATGCTGTCATAACGTATTTCTTGTGAGGACAAAAATGGAATATGCACATTTGCTTGAAGCGACAATGTTGGTCTGTTTCGGATTTTCGTGGCCGCTGAATGTTATTAAGGCTTACAAAGCCAGAACTGCAAAGGGAACAAGTCTTGCCTTTATCATTTTGATAATTACAGGCTATGTTGCGGGAATTAGCGCAAAAGTTTTGAACGGTCAGTTCAATTATGTGCTGGTCGTTTATTTTATAAATCTTGCAATCGTGCTTGCAAACGTATTTGTATACATTCGCAATAAAGCACTTGATGCAAAAGCTGCCATAAAAAAGGAGGAACCTATGACAAATTACACTTATTCTTTTGATGAACTTTTAACAAGCCGCACTTCTACTAAAGAACTGCAAGGAGAAGTTATTCTGTTTGGAACAGGAGTTGATACGGTTGTTCCTGTAGAAGCTCTTGCTAAAGAGTTTGACTTTAACTTTGCTCTCTACAACAAGAGTGACAAATCGGTAAGTGTTGCAAATGCATGTAATGTTTTCAAAAATACAATCGCTCCTCTTAAACCAGAAGGAATTATTATTCACTTGGGACAGAACGATAAAACTGCATTTAAGTCAGACGCTGCTGCATTCGATGCAAACTACAGCCAACTTTTAAAAACGGTTCGTCTGGTAAACAAAAAATGTCGCATTGCTTTAGTTTCTGTAGAAAATCCCTCAGGAGACTCTACGGTTAATGCAATGAATGAACACATTCGCGCTCTTGCTGAATCAGAACATGTTGATTTTGTAAGTATAGAAAATGCTCAGTTGTGGAACCCCAATGCAACAAAGGCTGCTGTTAAGTTTGCTTACGACATGGGCTTGAACATAAGAAAACCGCTTCGTTCTGTAGCAGAGATTGTGTACAGTTGGCTGTCTCACAATGCGTCACAGGCAGAAACGGTTTCAAAGGTAGTGTAAGTTACACTGAATGTTTTTAGAAATGCACGCGAATACCGGCGCTGATTCCATTGTAGAAAGTATTATTGAACCAGCTCTTGTATTGGCGTGTGTCTATGTGACGCCAAGAAGCAAAGACTTCAAAGTTACGCCAAACCATAAATCCTACTTCAAGAATTGATTCAAACATAAATAAATCTTGTGCGTTTTCGGTTAGACAGTGAAATTGCGGACGCCATTCAAGCAAAAGTGGTTTTATGGGGTAAGACCGAACAATAAAGCCAAAGTTTACACCGTCAGCTTTGACAGAACCGTACCAGTGATCCCACTGTATTACAAATGCCGCCGAAATCATGTTGGTTTGAATGAGTGCAAGTTCTCCACCTAAGCGTAAGTTTCCTGCATCGTTGCCGTTTACTCCAAAGAGAGATGCATTTTTGCAGTAGAGTGTGTTTTCAAATACGGGACCAAAGAACTTAAACAAATATCCTTCAAAGCGACTTTCGTTTCCAATATCAAATCCATCCAGCCAGAAAAGAGATGTGTCTGCAGCAAATCTGAATACACGCGTTTTTACTGTTTCTGAAGGTTCTATGTTTTTTTCAAAAGAGCTATCTTTACTTTCGTAAGTTGCTTCAAAATTTGAACTTGCACCAAAGTCACCGAACATAAGGTATTTGCCTTCAGCTGCGTAAGGGTAGGGTTGGAAAGTAACAGTAATGTTATTAACGAGCCATACGCCTGTCATTATTTCAATAAGTAAGTCTGCAAAAAAATCTGCAGGTGAATCGTAAGATACTGTTGTTGTTACATGACGAGCAAGTGGAGTTACGGTAGCTTCTTTTCCAAACTCGAATGCCATTTCCGAAGCGCTTACGCTGTTCAGTCCAAATAGAAGTGTAAAAATAAGAATAATTCCTTTTAGTGTCTTGTGTTTCATGCTGCCTTTCCTCTCTTATTTTCTTGCAACTATAACCATAGTTTTTGCATTGTAGTCATAGTTTTCTTTATTGAATCCGCCGTAAACGCTTGCTTCTTTAAATCCATTTTGAAGTAGTAAATCGCGAAGCTGAGCGGCAGAATATAACCGTTGAACAAATTCGTGTTCGGTTCTAGTTCCGTCGGTATCATCAATAAGAATCCATTTAGATCGTAAACCTTCCCACGCACCGTCTACGGTAAATTGCGTAAGAACTGTTTTTCCTGCTCTTTTAAACCACTCTCCTTCGGTAAAGTAACGGATTGCGGTTTCTCTACTTATACATTCTAGTATAAATGTTCCGCCTTTTTTAAGTGCTCTTGCAATGCTTTTGACAATTTTCATGTCATCGTTTATAGAACTGCAGTAACCAAAGGAATTGTACACATTGATTGCAGCGTCAAATTTCTGTTTGCTTTTGAAAGTTCTCATGTCATGGTTTATGAGCGTAAGAGCCAGGCCTTCTGCCTCTGCACTTTCTTTTGCAGCATCAAGATAAGGCTGGGTAATGTCTACTCCCGTTACATCCATGCCACATTTTGCTAGTTCTACACTGACTCTTCCCAAAGCACAACAGGCATCCAACACTCTGCTTTGTGGCGGTAAGTCTGCAAGTGCAATGCATGCTTCTGCAATTCCCTGTGCTTCTGCCCAGTGCTGTTCATCAAACATAATGGGAGCATAGGTAAGCCAAAAGCTTTCGTCTTCAAACCATTCCACGCTAGTCTTCCGTAACAAAATATGATTTTGTGCAGTTACAGATAGGACACTTCCACTCGTCAGGTAACTGGTCAAAGGGAGTTCCTGGTGCAATACCGTTTTCTGGATCTCCTTCTTCAGGGTTGTATGTGTATCCGCATATTTTGCATGTTTTCTTTTCCATAAAAAACTCCTTGTAAAAGTGTAGCACACACACACTTTCCATGCAAGGCTTGTCTTTTCTACTTGCTTTTTTATCTATAAGTGTGTATACTTGTTTCTATGTCTGAAAAGGACTTTACCGTTCTAGATCTTTTGGATTTAGATTTGCATGGCTATAACTCTCTCAACTTGCAATGTATTGCAGGACGGCGTGGGCTTTCGCGTAAGCTTACCATTCCCGACATTAACCGTCCAGGTCTTGCACTGTCAGGCTTTTTAGATTCTTTTGCTTACCAACGAGTTCAACTTTTTGGTCGCGGAGAGTATGCGTATTTGCAAAAACTTGAAAACGAAAACAATTACGAATCTATCCGCAAGATTTTTTCTTTTGAAATTCCTTGTGCAATTTTTACCCACGGATTACAACCCAGCGTAAACTTTCTTTCCATAGCAGAAGAAAATGCTTGTCCTATTCTTTCTACTAACTTGGAATCAACTGATTTTTCGACTCGACTGCTTCGTGTTTTTTCAAATATTTATGCTCCTAAAAAAACAATGCATGGTGTTTTGGTTGAAGTGTACGGTATTGGTATTCTTCTTACCGGAGAAAGTGGTGTTGGTAAAAGTGAAACGGCACTTGAATTAGTAGAACGTGGACATCGTCTGGTTGCAGATGATATTGTAGAGCTTCGTTGTGTTAACGGTAATACAGTTCTTGGTCAGGGTGCAAATAAATTCATAAGTCACCACATGGAAATTCGTGGCTTAGGCATTATTAACATTTCGCAACTGTATGGCGTTGGTGCTATTCGTGAACAAAAAGAAGTGCAGTTAGTGGTAAAACTGGAAGCATGGAATCAAAATAAAGTGTACGACCGTTTAGGAACAGAAACCCACACTATTGACTTGTTGGGCATAAAGGTTCCGCTTATTGAAGTTCCCGTTAGACCAGGTCGTAACATTCCCATCATCATAGAAGCGGCTGCAATGAATGAACGCCTTAAGTCTATGGGAGTGTACAGTGCACGCGAGTTTAATCAAAACGTACTCAAATGGATTGAGTCTGGAGAGTCTCAGTCAGCTTATTATACAAGAGATGATTCTTACTAAAGGATGAAACAATGGTAGAGAAATTGTTGACCGTACGGAACAGAGCCGGAATCCACGCTCGCCCTGCAGCATTGATTGCTCAGACTGCAAACCGTTTTGCTGCTGAAGTTACGTTGGAACGCGACGAAACAAGCGTCAACGCAAAGTCAATCATGGGTGTTATTACAATGGCGGCCGGATACAACACAACGCTCACTCTTAAAGCAGAGGGCGCTGATGAACAAGAAGCAGCAGAAGCAATTTTTGCTTTATTTGAATCAAAGTTTGAGGAGGAGTAAGTATGAAAAACCTTACTGACCGCCAGCGTGAAGTGCTGGATTACATTGCACAGTATACCGAAGAAAACGGATATCCCCCAACAGTGCGTGAAACAAGTGAACGTTTCGGTGTTTCTTTGCGTGCCATTCAAGACCGTATTGCAGGCCTTCAGAAAAAAGGCTACCTTTCTCTGAGCGAAAAAAAGTCTCGTTCTTTGCGAGTCCTTATTGACGAGCGCACAGACAAAAAGAATGCCTTTGTTGCAAAAGTTGCTGTTTTAGGAACTGTTGCCGCAGGAAAACCTCTTTTGAGTGAAGAAAACATAGAGCGCTATATCAGCGTTGCAGAACCTTTAGTTCGTCCTGGAAAGAATTATTTTGCACTTCATGTTCGTGGAGCAAGCATGATTAACGCCGGTATTCTCGAAGGAGACTTGGCTCTTGTTGAACAGTGCACTGATGCCGTTGACGGACAGATTGTTGTTGCTGTGGTAGACAATGCTATTACACTTAAGCGCTTTTTCCGCGAAATGAATCGTGTTCGCTTGCAGCCCGAAAACCCCGACTATCAGCCCATCTACAGTCAAGATGTGCGCATTGTTGGTGTTCTTGCAGGAATTGTTCGCACTTACTAAAGCTTATGGCAGAACCCGAGCTCTATCTTTTTACCGGTCCTGAACTGGGTGAAAAAAACGAAGCTATTGCAAAACTCAAAGCCGATGCCCGCACCAAATATGGAGCAGTTGATGAATACTCCTGGTATGCGGGTGATACGAGCGTAAACGATGTCGTGTCTCAGCTCTTAAACGAAAGTCTTTTTTCTTCGGCAGTGTTCATTGTATTGCGTAACGCCGAACTTATAAAAACTGCTGCAGATATTGAACAAATTGCTTCGTGGGCAAAAGGTTCTGCTGGAAAACCTAACACACTGGTACTTGTTTCTGACAGTAACGGTGTGGAAAAAAAACTAGAAGCTTGTGTTCCCTCGTCACATAAAAAAATCTTTTGGGAAATGTTTGAAAACCGCAAGTCTCAGTGGGTTCAAGACTTTTTCCGTAAGAATGGATTTGCCGTTTCAGCAGATGCTGCTGATGCCATTCTTGAAATGATAGAAAACAACACAGAAAGTCTTAAAGCTGAGTGTTCACGGTTTTTCTATTGTTTCGAAAAAGGTCATGTTGTTAGCCTTGAAGATGTAGATAAAATTCTTTCACACAATCGCGAAGAAGATGCTTTTACTCTTTTTGCCGCTATGGCTTCTCCTTCAGAGTCGGTTCAAGAACGCTTAGAAACCAGTGTTGGAATCCTTCAGAAAATACGCCTTTCTCGTAGTTCTGCAAGTCGTCCTTCAGGAATTATTTCGGGGCTTACTTATTGCTTTAGACAGTTACGCTTGTGGCATAGTCTTCATGCAAATAGAGCAGTGCCTTCAGACAAAGATTTAAAAGCTTCAGGCTTTACCAGTAAAAAGAAAATTACTCAGTACGAAAATGCTTCTCGTGTGTGGAACGCAGGACAGACCGCTTCTGTTATTTCACTTTTAGCTTCTACTGACATGGCTTTGCGAGAGTCGGGAACTACCCTTGAAGATGTTCAATTGTTCCGCATGCTCTATGCTATTGTTGTAAAAAGTGGCTTGTACTGTGCTACTTACGAAAAACAAATCTGCTAAATAAAAATCTGTTATATAACACGCTGTTTATGGCATTTAGAAAAAGTATCGCTTATATTTTAAGACATGAAAACGACACACATTTTATGGACAACTTCTTTTCTCATGTTGGTTCTTGCAGCTTTCCCTGCATGTTCTAAATCTTCTGGCACAAAAGCACAGACTCTTTCTGAACGACCACAAGGAACTCATCCCGAAAAACCAAGTGGCTCTCGCCCTCAAGGTGGACCTGGTTCGTCTTCAAGTGCGGACATTACTTACGAAGGCGCAACAGAAATAACTTCTGAACAAACGCAAGCAAACGCTGTGTACGCAACACAAAGTTCAGACAAAAGTGCTCTCCTTATTGCAACCGACAAAACAGTCAGCATTACCAACCCAACGGTAAGTAAAAGTGGCAGTTCTAACGGAGGTGACTCTTGCAACTTTTACGGTTTGAATGCTGCAGTTTTAGTTAAAGACGGTAGCACAACAACTATTACCGGGGGAACAATTAACTCTGATGCTTCTGGGGCAAACGGTGTCTTTTGTTATGGCGGTAATGGTGGAAAAAACGGTGGCAGTGGAGACGGAACAACAGTTGTTATTCGTGACACAAAGATCACTACCACAGGAAGCGGTTCTGGTGGCATTATGACAACTGGCGGCGGTATTACCAAAGCATATAATCTTACGGTTACTACAAGTGGGCAATCGTCTGCAGCCATTAGAACAGATCGTGGTGGCGGAACAGTTACTGTTGACGGAGGAACATATACATCAAACGGTTTGGGTTCACCTGCAATTTATTCTACCGCAGACATTACTGTGTCAAACGCACAACTGATTTCAAATCTTTCGGAAGGAGTTTGCATTGAAGGTAAAAACAGCATCAGTCTTACTAACTGTACACTGACTGCAAACAACACGAAGCGTAACGGTAATGCAAAGTTTGTAGATACCATCATGATCTATCAGTCAATGTCGGGCGATGCAGATAGCGGAACATCAAGTTTTAGCATGACTGGCGGAAGTTTAATAAGTAAAAATGGACATGTCTTTCATGTAACTAACACCAATGCAATTATCAATCTAACTTCTGTTGCAGTGGTAAATGAAGATGAATCAAAGGTTTTACTTTCAGTTTGTGCAGACGGTTGGAATGGAGCGTCAAACATTGCAAGTGTTAATGCACATAAGCAAGAACTTGAGGGTGTAATGCTTGTTGGAAGTGATTCAAAATTGACCCTTAACTTAAGTGACCATTCTTCTTTTGTAGGAACAATAAGCGGCAACATTGTTAATGCAGCAGGTGATGTTGTTTCAACTCAAGTAGGAGAAGTTTCTGTTGTTCTTGATGCAACAAGTACTTGGACTTTAACCGCAGATACATACATAAGTTCTTTTACAGGCGATGTGTCTTGCATTAACAACAACGGCTACACACTCTATGTAAATGGAAGTGCACTGTAGAAAGCAAGAAACTTTTGTGTTACACTTACTGTATGAAACGACTGTATGTTTTTGCAGTAAGTGTATTTTTTTTATTTTTACACAATGCCTTATTTGCACAGTCAGAACTTTTTCTCTTACCCCAAGGTTTTGAAATTCCTCTTTGTGCAGAAGCGCATGAAGATTCACCTGATCACGAAATCCACGAATACTCAGCTTTTACACTGTGCTACAGAGAAAGTTATGAACTTGCTGAATGGGTGTGTTATGAACTTACTCGCGAAGAACTTACAAAAAATGTTAAGCGTACAAACTCCTTTCGTCCAGATGAAGCAATTACCACTGGTAGTGCAAGTTTAGAAGATTATCGCAATTCAGGTTATGATCGCGGACATCTTGCTCCTAGTGGAGATATGCTTTTTAGTCAAGAAGCAAATCTGGATTGTTTTTTACTAAGCAACATTACTCCACAAAATGCTTCGTTTAACAGTGGCATTTGGAATGAATTAGAAAATCAAGTTCGCCGTTGGGCAGAAGAGTATGGTCGTGTTTTTGTTATAACAGGTCCTGTTCTAGAAAAAAGCCCAAGTGAATATCAGACAATCGGAAGTAACAAAGTTGTTGTTCCTGAATACTTTTACAAAATTGTTTTAACTCCTGTGTATGCAGATGAAGCAGATGCACTTACTCCCCAAGACTGCTCTCGTATTATCGTTAGTGCTTACATTATCCCCAACAAAAAATGTAGTGATCGCTTTTGGAATTACAAAGTGAGTGTTAGTGAAGTTGAGCGTCGTACAGGCTTAGATTTTTTCTCTTTACTTGATTATTCAGATTGATCTGGCTTTGGCATATACTCGACATACTTTTGCATTCGAGATTCGCTGGTAATAGTGTAGGTAATAGAACTTTGCTTTTCGTAAGAAGAGAACCACTTGTGTTCGTAATCTTGAATGTAAAAATAGTAAGTTCTTCCGGGAACGAGCTTGTCGTAAAAAGAATATGTTTTTGCATCTAAGGCTTTGCTTCCAAACAGAGGCTCCCATGTTTTTCCGTCTTGCATAAAGTCCCAGTTTTGTTCATTTACAACAAAGAACTGTAAGTTGTTGCCCTTGACGCTTGCTGTAATTTCAATGCCCACAGAATCTTCGGGAACGCTAAAACATTCGTACAGTCCTTGTTCAGCCTGAAGATAAACGGTTTCTTTTGCAATAACGTTGGGAACAATTATGTTTTCTTCATGTCCTTTTTTTAGAGCATCTGCGTATCCTGCTTCGTAACCATCTTTTCGTCCTCTTTCGTAAATATCACTTTGAGCCTGTCTTTTTCCGTCAGAAAGTCCTGCTTCGTATCCCGATTTATGCCCCTCGTTTATGCCAGCTGCCATGCCGTTTGAAAATCCACGCTGGTTTCCTATAAAAATGCCTATAATTCCGCCGAGAGCTAAAAATCCCACCGCAAGAGCAAGTGCTATTCCTATAAATCGTTTCATAATGCAAGTATAGCTTAATTAATTCATCTTACACAATAAGATATGCCAAGTGCTCCACTTGAATTGCACCCCTGTTTTGTGATAATATACTTTGCTATGACCGCAAACGAATTACGTTCCAAATACATTGAATTTTTTAAGTCAAAAGGCCACGCTGCAATTAGCGGACAGAGCCTTATTCCCGAAAACGATCCTTCTGTTCTGTTCACCATGGCAGGAATGCATCCGCTCGTACCTTATCTTTTGGGCGAAAAACATCCTGCAGGAACTCGTCTTACCGACTATCAGAAATGTA
>DMQP01000152.1 GCA_003455655.1 Treponema sp.
CAGAACCTGCGGTCGATGAAGCTGATGAAGAACTTAGTCTTGACGACCTTGAAGCAGAGCCTGCCACAGATGAAGATGAAGCTGACGAAGAGCTTAGTCTTGATGACCTTGAAGCAGAACCTGCCGAAGATGAACTTGACGATCTTGTAATCAATCCTGAAGACAAAGAAGAGCCTGCTGAAGAACCTGTTGTCGAAGAAGAACCAGCTGAAGAAACGGTTATCGAAGAAGAACCAGCTGAAGAAACGGTTGTTGAAGAAGAACCAGCTGAAGAAACGGTTATCGAAGAAGAACCAGCTGAAGAAACGGTTGTTGAAGAAGAACCAACCGAAGAAACGGTTATCGAAGAAGAACCTGTTGTCGAAGAAGCAGCAAGAGTAGATGATTCAGCCTTGTACGAACAGACTGTTGCTCGCGAAAAAACACTTACAGAAGTAACTTGGTCTGAAGAAAAAATTTCTCAGACATTGCAGCTCTTGCAAGAATTAAAGAATCTTATTGAATACTTACCGGGCGACAAAAAAGCCGAGTTTGCGGGAAGTAAAGTTCATCTTTTGCTTGACTATTTGATTGCTCGCTTAAGCGGTAAGCAAGGACTTCTTGCACATTCAACACAAGTGCGCAAAGACTTAGGAGTTAATTCTTCTGCTTTGCCTTCCGATGCCGGTGCTGGTCTTGTTAAGAATGTTGTTTCTGGCATGGAAGAATATGTTGCTTCTCTGCCAGATGAAGACCTTGCTTCTGTGCTCGAACAAGAACTGTTTGGTGTGATGCAAAAGTTAGAGCGTGATGATTCGTGAATTCGTTAACTGAAGGTTTCCCGACTCACAAATGAGGATGTCGTTTTCCAGACGGCATCCTCCTTTTTTTGGATCATAGAGTCCTGGTTCGAGCGTAACAATCATTCCTGGTTTAAAGACCGTGCTTTCTTCTGTTCGCTTACTTACAAAAGGTTCTTCATGAATTTCAAGACCAATTCCATGACCTAAGCCGTGGGGCATACTTACTTTGTGTTTTGCAAAAAGAGCATCTGCTTTTTCTGCTGCGGCACGAACTCCCAGGCCTTTTGCATACAAGGGTTTAAGCGAATCATATACAAACTGAACTGTTTGAATTTGCTCTTCTTGTTCCTTAGAAAGCGGTCCTCTTGCAATTGTAATGGTTGCGTCACTGGTGTAACCATTGTAAACAACTCCATAGTCTAAGATTGAAAGTCCTTGTGAACCCCAAGTGCCTGCTGTGTAACCGGGAAAGGCATGAATGGCAAAACTACGGTCTGGGCCAGCGGCAAGTGTGTCAAAACCTGTTCTCTCACAGTTAAAAGCTCTTAGTTCTTTTTCTATAAAGAGGGCAACATCGGTTTCTGTTTTTATTTTTCCTGAACGTAAATTTTTTTCGATTGCATCTGTCATCTGACTGGTTATAAAAGCAGCCTTTCGTGTACAGGCAATTTCGTAAGTGTCTTTTACAGATCTTTGCTTTACTACAAAATCATGAGTGCTGTTGTTGCGACATTTTACATCCCAACCTTCTAGTTCAGTAAGATATTCCAAAAACAAGGGGTAGGGAGTTGAAGGTGGCAGTTCAACAGCAGGGTGAGAACCTGCATTTAGTTTTTTAAGAGTCTCTCTGACAGCAACCGTATTTTTTCTTTCATATTTTGTAAAGGGAACAATTTTCCCTGCATGTGCTCGTTCTGCAGCTAAGTTTTCATCCCAAGGTATAAGCACACTGTCACCGTTTGCAGCAATAATTAAAATGGCATCGCTGGGGTGTCCGCACAAATAGCGCAATGACGGTTCTCTTTTTTCTTCGCTATCTTCAAACACAACCGCAGAAAGATTGTTCATCTTAAGAAAGTAAGTAACAGCTGTTCTTCTTAAAATATAGAGCGACTCTAGATCTGCAGAATCTATGACGCGGTCAAAATCTGCACCTGTGTCTTGAGTTATTTTTACTTCTTCATTTTCCATTTGTTTCCTCCTTACGAAGCAGCGTTTTTACTAAAGGATCTCTTGTAATAAAAAGCAATGCAACTCCCACCGTAGCAAAAATTAATACCGTAATTAAAACAGGAAGTCCGTTAGAGATAAGTCTACCGTGTCCTATAAACAGCGCTTGCACTTTGTCTTTAAGAAAATAAACGGGAATACTTGCAATAAGCGAAAAAATTGCCATCTTAACTGCATAGCCCAAAGACTTGAGCACAACAGACTTTACATCAATTGTAGGAGTCTTATGCAAAAAGACAAAGAGCATGATCATGTTTACCATACTTGCAATGCTTAGTGCCAGTGCAATTCCCGCACCCTTTAAAGGTTTAACCAAAATGACAGCAAGTACAATGTTCAGTGCAAAGTTAATAAGTCCTGCAATGGTGGGACTTTTTGTGTCTTGCTGAGCATAAAAAGCTGGCGAAACAATTCTGTTAACTGCAATAAAAAACAGTCCTATCATGTGGCATTTAAAAACTTGCAAAGTCATCTGTATTGACTGCTCGTTGAATTGTCCTGTTTGGAATACTAAAGCAATAATGTCTTGTCCCATAAGCAGAGAATAAAATGTTATGGGTATAGCAATGAGAGCCATAATTCTAATGGATTGAGTTAACATGCGGTTAAAATGTTCCCATTCATTTCTGCGCGCAAAGCCAGTAAGGTCTGGCAGAATAACTGTTCCTATGGTAACGGCACATATTCCCAAAATAAGTTCTTGCAAACGAAGCGAATACTGTAAACTAGAATAGACTCCATCTCCCACATGTGTTGCAAGTGTTGATGAAACTAAATCATTTAATTGATAAGCAGACATTCCAATTATGGTTGGCCCAATAAGACGCAAAACGGTTCTTGTTCCGGGATTAGTAAATGCTTTTTTTAGCGAAGTAAATCCGACGCGCCAGTTTTGTTTAAGCACAAAAGGAAGTTGAAAGGCTGCTTGTATTGTTCCTCCCGTAATAACACCAATTGCCATAGCTCTTGCTGGGTTTGTTGTGTAGGGTGCCAGTATGTAAGTAAATGCAATGACGATAGCATTAAAGAGAATGGGAGTGAAGCCTGATGGAGAAAAAATCTTAAGGGCATTTAAGATTCCTTGGAAAAGGGCAGCAATAGAAATGACAATCAAATAAGGAAACATTATCCTTGTCAAAATTACGGCTTCATCGTAAGCAATTCCAGATGTTTCTTTGAAGAATATTTTAATGATGAGCGGTGTGAATATCATGCCAACGCTTACAAAGACAACTGTTAGAAAAGTAAGCAGTGTAAATGTTGCGTTTACAAATTCTTGAGTGCTTTTCTTTCCGTCTTCAGTTGATGAACTTTCCAAATAAGATTTAAAGGTTGGAATGAATGCGACAGAAACTGAATTTTCTGCAAAGAGACGACGCATAAAGTTGGGTACTTGAAAGGCAATGCCAAAAGCATCACTAAGAGCAGAGGTTCCTAAAAATTTTGCTTTGGTAACTTCTCGGATTAAACCTAAAATTCTCGATACAAGTGTAAGGACAGATAGTGACAGTCCTTTTGCAACAATGGAACTGACACGATTTCTTTTTTGACTCTTTTCCATAATTTGTAGCATATCGATGTTGTCAAATTTAAGCAATCGGTATACAATTATAGCATGAGTGAAAAAAAACATCATGTATTCCAAAGGGTGGGGGATACTCCGATAATTCCAATTTCTGCAAAGCTGTTGGTGATTTTCATCATGTTGCTTTTACTATCGAATCTTCTTACTAACTTCATAACGCTTTCGCTTTCCCAACGGAAGGTTATTCAGCTAACTAACGAAATTCTTGTAGGGCAACTCAAAACCTTATACACAACAGCAGACAATCAGTACCAGATAAGTTTGTATTCTCAAGACGAAGAGACATCGCTTTCTGCTTTGCGCGAAACGGCAGAATCTGACTTTTCGCAGAATCACAGTCTTGCACTGGGCGTTCGTACTGACGGTAGCATTTTGTTTGCAGAAGCTCGCAATATGTTGGGTGCCTGGTATCGTTTTTCTGACGAAGAGTCACTTGCAACATTAAACAAAAATCTTTCAAAGGGTCAAACAGAAGGTACTGTTTCTTTTAAAGGTTCTACTGGAGACGATTACTTTGGTGTTTACAAATATCATCCTCAGTGGGAATGTTTTATTATTCGTGCGGAACTTCGATCTGATACTCAGGATTCTATGCTGCGTGTCATGCTCATTATTGTTCCTATCATCATTGTCTTTATTATTATCTTCTTGGTAACTGGCATTGTTATGTTTAGCAGATTGTTTGCAAATGTACGCCACATTACCAGCAGTTTGTACCGAATGCAGGAAAATCAAAAATTAGGTTTGATAGATATTTCTGATGCTCCTAACGATGATATAACTTATCTTGCTGCAAGTTTTAACTCTTTGTCTTCTAACATCGATAACTTGCTTACAACATTCCAAAAATTTGTTTCTCAAGATGTTGTTGAAAGAGCATACAGTGAACAAGCAATTAACCTTGAAGGAAAACCACGCGACCTCACTATTTTGTTCAGCGATATAAAGAGCTTTACTTATCGTACTGAAGTTTTGGGTAACGACATTATTGACCTTTTGAATGTTCATTACGATAAAGTTATTCGCATTATTCAAAGTGAAAGTACGGTTACTTCAAGAAATAAAAAAGCACTTGCAACTACACAAGATAATTCTCGTGGCATAATCGGAAGCATTATTGGCGATGCAATTTTGGGCATTTATGGTCTTAAAGATTCTCGCGCAAGAAAATCGGTTGATGCAATTCAAAGTGCTTGGGAGATTATTGAATCAACAAAAGACTTGCGTGAAAAAATGTCTGCCCGCCGCCAACAGATTGAAAGTGAACGAAAACTTTCTGCTTCTGAACTTCGCGTCTTTGATGCGGTTATGCTTGAAGTTGGTGTTGGTATAGATGGTGGTGAAGTGTTCTACGGAACAATCGGTTCGAACGACCACATGACAAACACTGTTATTGGAGACAGAGTTAACTCTGCTTCTCGCCTTGAAGGACTTACCCGTGAATACAAAGTTCCCATCATTGTGAGCGGATATGTCAAAGATGAAGTGCTTTCACAAAAATCATTAGAAGAAAGATATAAGTTCTTTGAAATTGATACGGTTCAAGTTAAGGGAAAAACAGAAGGAATGAAAGTTTACTTCCCTTACGACAGTCAGTTCTGCGACAGCGCACTTGTTGATGAATTTGAAATCTACGAAAAAGCGCTCAAACTGTATTATGATGGAAAATGGAAGGAATCACGCGCTTTGTTCCGCACCTGCACAATGCCTGTAGCAACTGTGTTCCTTGACCGTATGGGTCTTAAAAAAGCACCCGAAGATTGGAGTGGTATATGGACAATGAAAACAAAATAAGCAGTGACATTCACGAAGGAGTTCAACTTTTTCTTCGCGATGTTCAACCTGCAGATCAGACTACTTCTGAACTTTACGACTTAAATAAAGAGTATGCAAAGACTCGGCACAATCATACACCCCATCTTGTTTTCCCCATGGTCTTGTGTATTCTTTTGGTTGTGCTTACGACAGCCTTCATTGTGTTTTTTGTGTATCGAACTAACGAAAACATTACCGTTTCAGTTGATGCCTTTGAAGATTTAAACCTTGCTTCTTTGCTTGATACGGTTTCAGAAACGAGAGCAAATAGAGATGGCGCTTTAAAAGAACAGTCAGATTTACAAGCGGCTCTTCAAGCAGAAATTGATTCAGCAGAACGTAACCGTGATGCAGAGTATTTTACTATTGAATCTTTGGGACTTTCTTCTCGTGAAGAAGCAAACCGTAAACGAACAGCCGACACTGAATACAACAAAGCAGTAGAAGCTGCTCATGCCCAGTACGATCCGCTCATTGCAGAACAGCAAGAATTAGTGCAGCGCTATCAGACTCAACTTGATGAATACGACACATCCCGTCTTCAGTTAGCTCGAGAAAAAGAAGCAGCTATGAACAGTCAGAAGCGCCTCTTTGAAATGGAAAAGCAAGAGTTGGTAAGTTCTTACGAAGATACAATTGCTTCTTTGCAAGTGCAAATGCAAACGGTTCAAGAAGAAAATCTTGAACGGCAACTTAAAGCAGTTAATGACATTACTCAAAAATATCAGGCAGAAATAAACGGACTTGACCCTGTTGTCGAAGATGAACAAGCTCTTGCCTTAGTTAGTCAAACAGGTTTGACTGGTCTTTCAGAACGTTTTAATCCGTTATTGTTTACAGAAAACCTTACCGAAGCTGCGTCACAAGACTTTCTTGATGCAGTAACGAGGGCAGAAACTTTATTTGCAGATTTTGATTATTCACAGTCTTTTGTTTCATCGCTTCCCCAAAAGAATTCAATTCCATCTTTTGTAAGAACGGCTTCTCGTCTTGCTCATACTGCTGGAAATGAATTGGTTCAAGCAAGTACACAAGAAGTTAACCGTCTTGCATCTGTTGCTGCAAATTATCGACAGCGTGCAGAATCTGCAGATGTTCGTAACAACGAGTATAGTCAGTCGCTTTTACAAATTGCTCGCTTGCAATCAGCAGATGGTATTGTTGTTTCGCAAACAAGTGACGGTACAATGGAAATTCTTTTGTTACCTGAAGCCGCTACTCGCATGCGTGTTTTGATTACGCCACCAGAGCCTGTATATGCTCCAGAAGTAGAAGCGAGTGAAGTAGAGTCAGAAAGTGAAGCCGAAGAAAGGGAGTCTGAAACTGAAGCTACAGATGTTCAGTCTCAAAGCGAACCTGCTCCTTTTGTTTTACCCAGTGTTACGGCAAAAGATTACAAAGGAACTGTTCAGTTTACTGCACAGAGCGATGGTCGTATGTCAGGAGATCTTATGTATGCAGTAACAAACTTCCCCGGAAATGCGCGTGGACTGTTGGTAACTATAGTGACAGAATAGAAAAACTCTCTTTCTTGCCTAAGTGAGCGTTTGTGTATATAATAAGAGTAGTTCAAATTAGAAGGTATACGAATGTCAGGGAATGCACAGACTATGACTACTCCTATTCGCATAGGAATTGATGTCGGCTCAACAACGGTAAAAGTAGTTGCTTTGGGCGATAACGATGAACTTTTATACGGAGCCTACGAAAGACACCGTGCAGATATACGCAATACGATTATTACTGTTGTAAATAAAGCGCTGGATCATCTTGAAAGTAAATTAACTTTGCGCGACTTGCAAACTGTAAGTGTTAAAGTTACTGGTTCTGGCGGTTTGTCTGTTTCTCAGTGGTTAAACATTCCCTTTATTCAGGAAGTAGTTGCAGCTACAACAGCAGTTAGAAAAATTATTCCTCAAACAGATGTTGTTATTGAACTTGGTGGTGAAGACGCAAAAATAACATATTTTACTGGCGGTGTAGAGCAGCGAATGAATGGCACTTGTGCTGGTGGAACTGGTGCTTTCATAGATCAGATGGCAGCACTTCTTGAAACAGATGCTTCTGGTTTGAATGAACTTGCGCGCGGAGCAACAACAATCTATCCAATTGCAGCACGATGCGGTGTTTTCGCAAAGACAGATGTTCAGCCTTTAATTAACGAAGGTGCTCGCCGTGAAGACATTGCGGCTTCTATTTTCCAAGCAGTTGTTTCGCAAACCATTTCTGGACTTGCATGCGGAAAACCAATCCGTGGACATGTTGCATTTTTAGGTGGTCCTCTTCACTTCCTTGATCAGTTGCGTGAACGTTTTATTCTTACGCTTAAACTAAAAGATGATGAAATAATTGTTCCCGACAACAGCCAGCTTTTTGTAGCAAGTGGTGCAGCCTATTCTGCAGAACGAGTTATGAACTGCGCTGATGGAACTGAAAGTGACAAAGCTTTCCCCACAATTGCTCAGTTCCGTGACAGTCTTAAAAATCTTGTGGGGGCAGAACTGCAAGAAGTACAACGCCTTGAACCCTTGTTTACTTCTCAGCAAGAACTTGATGAATTTAATCAACGTCATGCTCAGGAAAAAGCACTGACAGCTCCTCTCGATAAAGCAAGCGGTCCTGTCTTCTTGGGATTAGATGCTGGTTCTACAACAACAAAGGCTGTTCTTACCGACACACAGGGACGCATTCTCTGGCGCTTTTACGATGTCAACGCTGGTAACCCAGTAGATTTAGCGGTTCGTGTTCTTAAAGATTTATATGCTATTTTGCCCAAAGACTGTTACATTGCTCGTGCAGTTTCTACAGGTTACGGTGAAGCACTTTTCCAAGCAGCACTGGGTGTCGATGCAGGTGAAGTTGAGACAATTACGCATTACCGTGCCGCAGACTTTTTTGTTCCTGGTGTAGAATTTTTGCTCGACATTGGTGGACAAGATATGAAGTGTCTTCGTATGAAAGACGGAGCAATTACTTCAATTCAGTTAAACGAAGCGTGTTCTTCTGGATGTGGTTCTTTCCTTGACAACTTTGCGCGCACTATGGGCATGAGTGTTCAAGACTTTTCTAAACTGGCACTGATGGCTCAAAAACCAGTTGACTTGGGAAGCCGTTGTACTGTCTTTATGAACAGCCGTGTTAAACAGGCACAAAAAGAAGGCGCAACTGTTGCCGACATTTCTGCAGGTCTTTCGTATTCAGTTATAAAAAATGCTTTGTTCAAAGTTATTAAACTGCGCAAGGCAAGTGAAATAGGTTCTAAAGTTGTTGTTCAAGGCGGAACATTTAACAACGATGCTGTTTTGCGTGCATTCGAAAAAATTGCTGGTGTTCATGTTTACCGTCCAGATGTTGCAGGTCTTATGGGTGCATACGGTTCAGCGCTTATTGCCCAAGATCAGTGGGAAGATTTGCGTCGTCCTAAACCCGATGACCCTGACCAGACTCCTAAATTTGTTAAGTCAGGAATTGCAACTCTTGAACAGCTTGAAAGTTTCCATGTTGATTTGGAATTGAAACGCTGTGGTAAATGTTCTAATAACTGTCTGCTTACTATAAACACTTTTACAACAGGCAACTCACAAGCTCGAACAGTACGCAAGTTTGTAACAGGTAACCGTTGTGAGCGTGGTGCAGAACTGGGCGAAGACGCACAGGTTGTTGATGCAAGTAACAAAGAGGCAACGCAATTAGATGACAGTCTTGACGCAAAGACACTACCTAATTTGTTTGACTGGAAATACAAACGACTTTTCCATTATGTTCCTCTTAAAGCAGAAGAAGCTCCTATGGGAACGGTTGGTATTCCTCGTGTGTTGAATATGTACGAAAACTATCCGCTCTGGTTTACGTTCTTTACAAAACTGGGCTTTAGAGTCATTTTGTCTCCGCGTTCAAGCAGAAGAGTGTACGAAAAAGGTCTTGAATCTATTCCTTCTGAATCAGTGTGCTATCCTGGAAAAATTTCTCACGGTCATATAGAAAGTCTCTTGCAGCAAGGCATTAAGTTTATTTTCTATCCCTGTGCACCTTATGAAACGCAAGAAGATTCTGGAGCAGGTAACCATTACAACTGTCCTATTGTTACTAGCTATCCTGAAGTTTTGCGTAACAATATCGAAGCTTTGAGACAGGACGAAAATCTTCTCTTTATGAATCCTTTCTTGCCTATCTACGACAAAGAACGTCTTGCTGAGCGTTTGCATGAAGAGCTTTCAAAACATTTCAAACTGTCGCTTGCAAAAGTAAAGGAAGCTGTTGCCGCTGCCTGGACAGAACAAGAATCTTTCCGCAAAGAAGTTCAAGCAAAGGGTGAAGAAGCTCTCGAAGAAATTATTACTCGCGGAGCAAATGGTATTGTGCTTGCAGGTCGACCCTATCACCTCGATCCAGAAATTAACCACGGTATTCCCGAAATGATTCATGGATTAGGTCTTGCTGTTTTTACCGAAGATTCTGTTGCTCATTTAGGAAGTATAGAGCGCCCCTTACGCATTATAGACCAGTGGACATACCATAACCGCTTGTACCGTGCTGCTGCCTTTGTAAGCGAAATGCCTACGCTTGAGTTGGTTCAGTTAACCAGTTTTGGTTGTGGACTTGATGCTGTT
>DMQP01000235.1 GCA_003455655.1 Treponema sp.
TTCTTTTTTGCCGTCCTTGGCACTTGCTTTGCTGATTGATTCCAGCATAGATGAAAAAGATTCAGTTTGAACGCCAGATGAAAGTTCCCCTTTAAATCCCTGAGGGCTTGTTTTTACCTGTGTTGCTTCTAACTGAACATTAAGTGCCAGCATGGGCAATACCTCCGTTGTACATCGGAGACTGCCCCACGCGACTAATCGTCTATGGACTGGGGTTTATTTACTAGCTTTCGATTGATAACAGCCGCTCTTGTGGGCTCCATCAAAGACAGCCAGTATGCAACCAAAGATGATGTACCTGCGGCCGCGGCATCTTCTTCTGCTCTGCGGAACACATCTACAATCATTTGGTCGTCCATTTCTGCAAGGATAGCAACTGCTTTTGCTGGCTGCATACCCTCAAGGTTTTGGACAATCTGCTCGATGTTACTCCAATAACTTCGGTATTTTTCGACTTCGGCATTAAAGGTTTTTTCTCTTTCGTCAAGTTCTGCAGCCCGATCTTCTAATTCTTGGGCAATTTGAGCATTTGAACTTTCAGAAGAGCGTAAATCGGTTTCTAATTGATCTAGTTCTTGAGAGCGAATTTCTAGTGCTTCTAGGCGTTTTGCATAACGGTCATCGTCTAAATCGGCCTCTCCCTCACCTTCAATCGATGTTACCGTTGTAGAGGTTTGAGGAGTAAGCCCTACCAGTTTAAAAAAAGGCGCAAAGAGTTTTTTTGCAGGAATGACTCCTAAAAAGTCAAACCACAAAAGGCCAAACAGTACCAGTATGATTATAAGAATTATGAGTAAAATCGACTTTCCTAGGATTCTGCTTTTTGCCACTTTCCCACCTTACCCGTCACTATAACACATGACGGGCAATTTTTCAACCCTAACTTTTAGATAAGGCCTGCTATTGCGGCACCCAGCGTAATGTCGTTATCTCTACTGATAATTTCATAATAGAGAGAACGGTCATGAATCAATAGCTGATCAAGGTAGCCTTCTACGCGTTCGTGAATTTTATGGGTTTTGTAGAATGTAGTACCATCACAGAGTATACACACAGGACGGCTTGAATTCTTACCCTTACCGCTTTTTATAACACAAGAAGCCAGTATAGCTGCGGCACAACGGGCTGCACGGTCAACAATTGCGTCTAAAAGCTGGAAAAGGCGGTCATAATCTTCGTCGTTTGCACATTCTGCGGCTTTTGCCCCCAGCACAGAACCAGTTGCAAAGGGAGCATGTAAGAAAGAATCTACTTCGATAAGAGTCAGTTTTTCAATTTTAAGCAGAGAATCGGCAAATTTCTTTGAAAAAAGACCTTCACTTGCTGCCATTTTAATAGCTTCGTAAGAAACAGGTCCTAAATAAGCGCCAGAACACTGTTTTTCCAATATAGATGTATTGGGTTTTGCTGATTTTTTGTCGTATTCAATGTCAAAGTCTGAACGAGCAATTTTGTCAAACTTTCCGTTTTCGCAAACAATAATTTGTTCTTTCAGTCCAGGATAAGCGGCATCTTCACTCTGAATATAAGCGCCATTCATACCTGTTCCCAAAATAAAACCAATGTAAGAAGAATAGCGTTCTCCATCAGCAGGAACAGCAGCTCCAGCCAGCAAAGCAGCAACGGTATCATTCAAAAGTGAAATGTGCATGGTATTTTTCCAACCGTGAGCTTTAAGGGCGGCTGCAAGTTCTTTACCGATGTGACAACCTACAACTTCAGGAGCTTTGATTTCTTTTGAAAAGCCCAAAAGAATTCCGTCTCCATCTTCGGTAATAGTCATGGGGTAAGAAAAACAAAAACCAATGCGGTCAGACTTATCTTTAAGGTGTTCAAGATTTTCTGCAAACTTGTTAAAGAACTCTTTGCGAGACAGTTCTTTTTCAATTCCAGGCATACCTGTTTTTTCCATAAAATCAATTTGAGGTTTGCCTTGACTGTCAAAACTTACCAAACAAGAACGGAAGTTAGTTCCACCGGCATCAATAACAATTACACTCTTACCAGAAGCAGACTGTGCTGGTGGTGTACAGAAAGTACGAATCATGTCTTCTGCTGCAGGACGACCAGACAGACCTTCATTCATATCATACAGTAATGCGTCAATAACGGGATTGATTGGCATGTCAACAGGAAAATTATGCTTACCCAAGAAAGCGGCAACAGCTGTGTTCATTCAAAAACTCCTTATTTCTAATGCATCTATTGTACCACAATTCAGTATTTTTTCAACTACGCAAGCGCTGAATTTGCAAAAAAAAGGGCTCTATGCTACACTAGGCTCGAGGTTATACATGTCCCTTGAAGAGTCACTTAAAGACCAATTGAATCCACAACAGTACCGTGCAGTTACTCAACTTGAAGGCCCTATTTTAATTATTGCAGGAGCTGGTAGCGGAAAAACACGAGTCATAACATATCGCATTGCAAACATGCTCGAAAAGGGAATTCCCCAAAGTGCAATTTTAGCGCTTACCTTTACCAACAAAGCTGCAAAAGAAATGGCAGACCGTATAAAAAGTCTCACAGAGCGCAAACTACAAAATTTAACCATAAGTACTTTCCACGCTTTTGGAGTGCGCATCTTACGGCAAGACATAGACAAACTGGGTTGGCGAAGTAACTTTTCAATCTACGACGAAACCGACCGTTTTCAACTTATAAAAGAAACAGGACGAGAACTAAAGTTTACTGCAGAAGCACTTGACCTTTACAAAATAGGTATTTTATTCAGTGATATAAAAACAGGAAGAAAAACATGGCAAGGTGCAAATGACATGTACCGTGAATTGTACGAAGGGTATCAAGAAGGTCTTAAACTGTACAATGCAGTAGATTTTGACGATCTTATTACCCTACCCATCAAACTCTTCCGCGAACATCCCGATGTGCTAGCTCGTTACAAAGACCGCTTCCGCTACATCATGGTAGATGAGTTTCAAGATACCAGTCATCAACAGTATGAAATGATGCACTTACTTGCACAAGATAATGTTGCAGTTGTTGGAGACGATGACCAAAGTATTTACAGTTGGCGTGGAGCAGATTACGAAAACATAGTTAACTTTGAAAAAGATTTTCCCTCTGTTACCGAAATACGCCTTGAACAAAACTATCGTTCTACGGGAACAATTTTAGCTGCAGCAAATGGTGTCATTAAGCACAACACCAATCGCAAAGAAAAAGAATTGTGGAGTGGAAACGGAAACGGTAAGCCCATAGAAATATACATGCCCGAAAACGAAGCCGCAGAAGCAGACTTTATTGCAGAAAGCATACAGGGAATCAGCATGGAAGAAAAACGAAGTTATGCAGACTTCGGTGTTCTTATGAGAGCAAACACTCAGAGCCGTGCAATAGAAGAAGCCTTTTTACAAGCAAACATTCCCTATGTTATGAGCGGAGGCACAAGCTTTTTTGAACGCAAAGAAATTAAAGATGTTATTTCTTACTTGCGTGTTATTGCAAACCACGATGATGATATAAACTTACTGCGCATTATAAATACTCCACGGCGAGGCATTGGAAGAAGCACTATAGAAGTACTAAACACTGTTGCAAGCCAAATGACTCTTTCTTTGTGGCAAGCCATAGAACAAATTCTTGCTTGTCCGCCAGAATCGTGCCCGGTAAGTGAAAAGACGCGTGCAGACTTAGAGTCCTTTACATCGCTCATTGAAGCAAACAAAACCATGCTTGGTGGAAAAGGACTAAGCAAAAAAGTTCACTCGCTTATTGAAGATATTAATTACTTTGACTTTTTGATTGGAGAAAATCCTAAAAGCGAAAAGGCTGCCCGCTTTAAATACATGAACATAGAAAGTCTTATTCGCAGTATGGAACAATGGGAAAACAATCCTGAAAACGAAGACACAAGTCTGTACGCTTACCTTAACCGCATAACCCTTTTGTCACGAGACGATTTAGATGAAGAACAAGACAAGGGGAAAGTAAACCTTATGACTGTCCACGCTTCTAAGGGCTTGGAATTTCCTGTTGTCTTTATTGCAGGAGCAGAAGAAGGTCTTATGCCACATGCGCGTGCAGTTGAAGAAGGCGGAGACAAAGCTATCGAAGAAGAACGAAGACTCTTTTATGTTGCCGTAACCCGTGCACAAGATCGCTTACTTATTTCTTCTTGTAGAAAAAGAAGAAGAATGAAAGTTGATGTTGACTGCGAGCCGAGTCGCTTTTTAGACGAAATTCCTTCAAACCTAGTGCAGTATCATGAACCACCTTCAGCCGTAGAAGCAGAAGACGCTCACCAACTCTTGCAGAACATGCTTAAAAGTTTTGCAAAGCCACGCGTCCCTAAACTGTAAAAGGAGAAAGCTAAATGAAACGACTCCCCTTTATTATTTGTTCAGCATTGATTGTAACACTAAGCTCTTGCGCAAGTACGGTAGCCGTAAAAAAAAGTGCAAGCACTTCCGGGCAAATACTTTACACGTACAAAGAACCAGGACTTAAACTTGAAGCAGAAAGGCTTTTTCTTACAGGTTGTACGGTAAGTTCTGACGAAAGTGCAAGTAAAGGACAGTATGTTTCTCTTAGCAAAGAATCAAATAAAATCGAAACTCGTATTCAACTAAAAGAAGGCAAATACGAACTGCTGGTAAAAATGAAAGCTCGTGATACAGACCATTCTTTTTTGACCGTCAGTATAGACGACAAAAGTTATTCTGTGTACCCCAGTAATCCACCCTTAGGCGTGTGGGAACTAACAACAAGAACTCCCCTTTACATACAAATTGGCGAGCCAAAGATTGTAAGTCTTTGCATTCAGGCAGACAGTAAAAAACATTCTGCCAGCAAAAATTTGTGCATTGATTACATTCAAATAGTTCGTGTAGAAAAGTAAAGCTATTTTCCCAACTGACTGTTTCTCTTAAACCAGTTCTGGGGAGGTCGTTCTACAATAGACCAGTCAAAGTCAAGAATTCCGTGGGGAGGAAAAAGTGGCGGAGGATTTGGCTTTTTACGAGCGTTTGCTTCGTTAACAATTTGAGCTATTGTTCTTGTTCCATCAGTAAGAGTAAGATAAGCTTCACCCAAAGCACAAATGGTAGCACCTTTTTCTAACCAAGTAATTTCATTTCCTTCATCATCAGTTCCGTGACGCAAGACTGTTACTTGATTAAGAGTTATTTCTTCGGGTAAAGCATTGCTTTTAGTTATGTTTCGAATTTTTGAACCACGTCCATTCACACAGGTATAGACTTGCCCCTGAGCGCGCAAATGTTTGGGCACTTCAAAAGATTCATTTCCGTCAGAAAAAAGAGCCACTGCTCCTTCATCAAATTCCATATCTGTTCGCCAGTAGCGTATGTAATAAACTGCATCATCAGTTACAAAATAAGACACCAGTTCTTTTTCGTTGTAGGGAGGACTTATTAAAATTCCATTTGCTCTACCCCAGTCTCGCCAGTAACCGTTTAAAAGTTGGTCATTACTTGATTCAATGTTTACAGTAGCAAGACTTTTGACAATAAAGTTTAAGTAGAGTTTATTTCCAATTACTGCTACAGGAACATGATAAACCGTTTTGTCATGGGCATAGACAATCTGAATGTCCCAAGCACCAGAAATACTTTCGCTTGCATAAAGCACATCACCGTTGGCTAAAGTTGTTTCAACTCCTGTTTGCAAAGGGTACGCTTCGTAAGTAAGAGGCACATAGGAAACGGTCATTTCTACGGCAGGAGCATCAGTGGTGTCGTTTTGATCTCGAACTTCAATTTGTGTATAAAGGGAACTTTCTGCAGCCCGATCGTTGTACCACTGGTAGAACATTCGAAGAACAACTTGAGGAATCGAAGCATCGTCTGAGTGTTGGGAAAGATAGCCTGTGTCAAAAACAACATAGCGATTATAGTTTTCCCAAATGCCTTCAAGTGCAAGGGGAACAACTTGCTCTTCTGTATTTGCATCAACGGCATCAGACGCATCTTGCGCCCACAGTTTTAATCCGTCTGCAAAAAAAAGAAGACAGAGCGTTAAAAACAAAAAGAGAACTACCAGTCTTTTGAAAGAATACGACACTTTCACATTTTCAAGTATCGGAATAAATGAAGTTAGTCTATATGGTCTTTTACAGAAAAATGTTTTATTTCTCTTTTTTCGAAAGCTTGTTGAATTAATTCATCAACTTCAAGAGAAGCGTATATTTCTTCTGCTTCTTCGATTGTAGCGCGTAAAACAGGATGTTTAGGACTGAACAAAACACAGCAGTCTTCGTAAGGAAGAATTGAAATTCCGTATGTTCCTATTTTTACAGCAATATCAACAATTTCTTCTTTATCCATTCCACACAAGGGGCGTAACAAAAGATGTTTTGCGTAATGTTCGGTAACGGTAAGATTTTGAACTGTCTGACTTGCAACTTGACCTACACTCTCGCCCGTAACAATACAGTCTGCATGAATACGCTCTGCTAACAAGTTTGCAGCCTTCATCATGCACACACGAAGCATAAGCGTTGTAAAAGCAGCAGGAGCTCGTTCTTTAATGCGCATCTGTACCTCGGTAAAGGGAATAACATTCAAATGCGTTTCAAGACCGTAATCAGCAAGAATCGATGCTAACTGTTCAACTTTTTCTTGAGCCTCCACTGAAGTATAGGGATACGAATGAAAGTAACAACAGTCAACATTCATACCGCGACTCAACATGCGCCAACCTGCAACAGGAGAATCAAGACCACCACTTAACAAAAGCAAGGCTTTACCACTTACGCCAACAGGAAGACCTCTGCACGTTTTATGACTGTCACTATAAACATAGCAACGATCACGAACTTCCACATGAACCGTAAGTTCTGGATGGTGCACATCAACACGCATAAGTCCAGAGTCAAAAACAAGAGAAGCACCTTCTGTACAAATCTGAAAGGAGTTCAATTCAAAATCTTTGTCTTCGCGGCGAGCTTCAATCTTAAAAGAGTTCATACCCTTTTCTTTTGCAAGAGTACACAAGTCAAGCACAGCCTTTTGGATTGCAGCAATGTTTTTTTCTACAACCATAACTTTTGCCCAACCGGTAATGCCCATCAAATGGTCAAGACAAAACTCTACCGCTTTACAAGAGTCTGATGAACACGAAACATACAAACGGCCAGTAAGCAACCAAACTTCGCAATCTTTTCCTTCAAGGGCAAGACGAACATTTTTTACCAGCTGTTTTTCAAACACATGAATGTTACCGCCTTTAAGCGTTAGTTCACCCACTTTACCCAAGTACATGTGTGTATGGTTGGGATTATATTTTTGCTTCATGTTAAATCCTTACCGTTAGAATGTGTAGCGAAGGCCCAGCGTAATGTAATGGTTAAAGACAGTGTGCATACTGTTTACCCAAGCCTCTTTGAAATAAGCAACAGTTTGAGCTTGTGTCATTGAAGAACTAAGGCCTTCAACAGTGTAGGTTCCATCGCCGTTAGATACAACCTGTCCACCCGGATACAAATTACTGTCAACGCCTTTGTTTATAATACATTCAAAGTTATATCCCAAAGTAACAGAAAGGCTTCCCCACTTTTGACGGAAGAATGTATAATCTGCATCTACTCCAGCTTGAATAACATACATTTTATGTTCTTGAGTCAAATAGTTAAGACGATGATGTCCTGTCGGAATAACATTTAAAGATGTACCGTCAGGATTTTCAAACATAGAGTGAGTAAAGATACTTCCATCTGTAGAATACTGACCTTTTTTTGCAAGCAAGAATTGAATAGCTTCTTCGTCAGTAAAACTTTCTACAACATTTCCGTGTCGAACAAAAGAAGAACTAACAGATATATTAAAATCTTTAAGCGGTGTAAGATGAATTTTAAAACCAATGCGGTCACTGTTAGGAGGAACAGGAGTTCCCATGCTCATTCCATAATGAGTGTAGTCTGAATAATTTATAATGCCCACGGGAATAAGACCAGAGGTTGCAGACTCATACTGCCAGTGAGTGTACATAAAGGGCATAATCATTAAGTATGTTGCCTGAACACTAGTGCAAACAGAATTTTTAGGTGCATACAAAGCGCCAACATGAAGAGCAAAACGGTTTCGCGTGTCAAAATTAAATTTAAGCATATTGTTGACATCCATATCATCAACATAAATGTCTGTAGAAAACTGTAAGCCCGACACAGGTTTAAGCGTAAAAGAAAGCCCCATCTGCAAATTGTCTGCGGCATCATAGAGTGTTTGAATTGCCATAAAAGGAACAGGTAAAAGATACGATGGATCAAAGCGCTGACCAAAAATAGTATTTTCAGTATAGGCTACAGAAAATTTTCCGCCAAACAAATTGATTTGTAAAGCATGAAGCGCAAAGTATTTGTCAAATGTGAGGGGACCTCCTCCAGTAGATTTTCCTGCAGAAAGCATTGACACTAACTGTGTAAAAGAAAAAATTGAATTCTGTACGGTATAAGAAAAGTTAGGTGTATGAAGAGCTGTTTCGTTAAGCATTACACCTTCACCTAAAATTGCTCCGTAACCACGACGGTTTAGTCCTCCCTGAAAATAGACATTTGTAGTGCCTATAGAGATTGCATCGTTGGTGTCAATGTAAACAAAAAAAGGTCCTACATGAGCAGAATCTTCTGCATAGTCATACAAACGGTTTGTATAAAGAGGACGGAAAGCATGTTTGTCTCCAAGGGCAAATCCATCAAGTGCAAAATTATATCCTAAAGAAACAAAATCATTAAACAATGAAAACTCACCAAAGACATCTGGGCAAAGGGCAAGCAAAAAATTACTCTTGCTAACATCTGTTTGGAGAGAAGAAAATTTTGCAGAAGTATCGACATCAAGTTGAACATGCCAAGCCCTGCCTGTTTCTTCTTCCCAAAACTGTTTTGCAATTTCTACATCACGCTCACTGCCATTTTCAATTACTTCAGTAAGAATCTGTTTTATATTTGCAAGAGGATAAGGTCTAAACGGAGGAACAGAAGTTACCAGTCCCTGTAAATCCCAAATTTGTGCATATTCGTAAAAGCGACTGTTTGGATCAATACTTGCTTGCGCAGAAAGATGAACCAAAGAAAAAGTCAAAAAAAGGCATGCAAGAAAAAAACGCTTTTTCATATTCTAAAACTCCCCCAAAACTTATTCACTCTTATCGGAAAACAGGCGATTTACTTCTACTGGTTTAATTTTCCACAACTGAGCCAGATGAACTTTACAAGCAAGCACACCTTCTACGCCAGAAGCAAAGGCTCCTTCTGAATGTCCTTTATTTGCAACCATTACAAAAGAAGGTTGAGCAGTTACTTCAAGCCAGTCAAAGGGTTTCCATGTTCCTTTAACAGTTATGCGATTTTCAAATTCTGGAATTCCGTGGGGAGCAACATAGGAAGCTGCTCTTGAAGAAATTTCATACACCCAACCAGTAGTAGTTTCGGGAAGTTTCAAACCTCCCCAGTCGCAGGAGGCAAAGGCGTCAGTTCCAGAAAATTCACCCTTAGCAGCAAACAAATACGAAAGCGTTACCGACCATTCTTGAGGAACTTCGTAAGCAACATTCACTTGTGCCGTAACAGTGTCAGGACCAAAAGGACCGCCTAACCATTCGTAGAAAATATCTGAACCGTTTACTAACTCGGTGTATGTGCGAACAAAGCTCCAGTTAGGAGATTCTTTCATAA
>DMQP01000218.1 GCA_003455655.1 Treponema sp.
ATTTTTATCCCCTTACAATCAGTCCGTCTTCAATGCGAATGCTTCGGTCTGCAAGTTGTGCTATTTCTTCATCGTGAGTAATCATTACCATTGTCTGTGAAAATTTTTGGCCTGTTACTTTTAAAAGTCCCATTACATCCTGACTTGTCTTTGTATCCAAATTACCAGTTGGTTCGTCAGCAAGAATGATTGCCGGTGTCGAAGCAAGTGCCCGTGCTATTGCGACCCTTTGCTGCTGTCCGCCTGAAAGTTGTGAAGGCAGTGAATTCTTTTTTTGTGAAAGTCCCAGAGTGTCTATTATTTCGTTGACAAAATCTTCGTCAGGTTTGTCTCCATCCAGTTCAATTGGAAGTACTATGTTTTCGTAAACTGACATAACTGGAACTAGATTGAATGCCTGAAACACAAAGCCAATTTTTCTTCTGCGGAAGATTGTAAGCTCTTCATCCTTAAGGGAAAATATGTCTTTTCCGTCTATAATTACTTTTCCTGATGAGGGGCGGTCAAGGCCTCCAAGCATGTGTAGCAGTGTTGATTTTCCGCTCCCTGAAGTTCCAACTATGCTTACAAATTCGCCTTTCTGTACGCTTAGGTTTATTCCATGCAGGGCTTCAACTTTTGTCTCTCCTGCTCCGTAAGTTTTTTTGACTTCTTCCGCCTTTAAAATTTCCATCAACATGCCTCCTTGGTTTTTACATCCATAGGTTAGCATAAAATTCTTTCAAGAATCTTTCAGCAGGAAATTATTTTGGAAGAAAAATCGAAAATGTTGTAACGGGTAAATTTGGATTTTTTACTTCTCTAGATTCAACTTTTATGTATCCGCCTTCGCCAGAAATAATTTCCCTTGCAAGATAGAGTCCTATTCCAACTCCTTCTTCTGACCTAACAGACATGCCTCTGTAAAACCTTCCGAAAATTTTTGTCTGCTCTTCCTGAGGTATTCCTTTTCCTGTGTCGCAAACATCAATCCTAACAAACATGTCATATTCTGACACGCCTATTGTAATACTACCGCTGTCTGTATATTTTATGGCGTTGTCTACAATGTTAAAGAGGGCTTCTTGCGTCCATTTGGAATCTATGTTGGCAACTGCATCTGTTTGCTGCACTATGAATTTTAATTTTTTTACCGCAGCCTTTTCTTTTGCCTGCTCCCATATGTTTTGAATAAGGGGATTTAATTCTGTTTTTTTTTGCTCAAGCAAAATGATTCCGCTTTCCAGCCTAGAAAGTTTAACAAGGCTGTCTATTAAAAATCTAAGTTTTTCAGTTTGATTTCGTATTGCACTGACATTTGATTTTTGTTCTTCGGTTAATTCTGCATTTTCTAAAAGTTCACCGTAGAGCACGAGGTTTGCAATAGGAGTTTTTGTCTGATGAGAAATGTCGGAAATCAGCTGGGTAAGTTTTTCTTTTTCGTTCTTAACATTTTGTGCGGAAATTGAGGCGGAAGAAAGATAGTCTTCAAGTTTTGATTCCAGTTTTGAAACTCTTGTTTCGTCAAAATGTTCTGCAGAGAATTTTCCCTCAATCGCCTGATTTAACATGTCCTCTAGAGAATTTAATGTCTTTTTTGTTTTGCATCGGAAATAAAATGCAAGAGCGAGAAGTATTGCAGAAATTAAAAAAAGAATGACGGAAGTTAAAATCATTTTTCTTTTACCCACATATAACCGATTCCGTAGACTGTCTTTATTTTTTCTCCAAGAGAAAGTTTGCTTCTAAGACGATTTACGGTAACGGAAAGAGCATTTTCGTCAACATAATTTTCTTCATCAGACCACAGCCTGTCGATTAAAAAATTTCTTGAAACAGTATTGGATGCGTTTTGAGTAAGATAGTACAAAAGTTTCTGCTCTGTTTTTGAAAGCTCGACCTGAGTTTTGCCGTTTAGATAAATCATTTTTTCAAAGTTAAAGGTGTAGCGTCCGTCTGTAAAAGAACTGTCTACCTGCTGCCGTGTACCAACTGAAAGTTTTCTAAGTTGAGCGTTTACTCTTGCCTGCAGAACTGAGAGTGAAAAAGGTTTTGTAATGTAATCATCCGCACCAGATTCTAGACCAGTTACAATGTCCTTGTCGGTATCGTTAGCCGTGAGCAGAATTACAGGAAGTTCTGGTGACTTATGTTTTATTTCGTCAAGCAGGTCAAGTCCGTACCCGTCGGGGAGATTTATGTCTAGGAGTGCAAGGGAAAGCGTTTCCTTTGAAAGTTGAGTTCTTGCTTCTGAAAGATTTTTGCACGAGACAATTTGTCTTTCCTGAGAACGAAGCGCCCTGCATAAACCTTGATTTAAAGTTTCATCATCTTCAACAATGAGTATTTTCATAATGCATTCATTTTGATTATATCGGTTATTCGTCTTCTAGTAAATTATTTCTTGTGTTATACTTGTATCAAAAATAATTTTTTAACAGGAGGTTATTATGATTTTGTGCATTGTCATCTCTCCATGCAAAGCTTGAGGACTCTGCATGATTGCAAGCCTGTTTATACTGTTTATCATTTCAACAACAATTATGCTTTTTGAAGGAAAACTGATTCGTGTTGAAGAAGAAAACAAAAAACTTGAAAGCACCGTAAAAGAACGAACAAAAGAACTTGAAGCAGAAAAGATGATTCGTTTTGCACAAGGACTCTTGGAAGATGTTAGAACATTTAATGAAAGTTCACCAGTTAAATTGCAAATTCGTTTAGGCATAAACTCTGGTGCACTCGTTGCAGGTGTTATTGGAAAAACAAAATTTATTTATGACATTTGGGGCGACACAGTTAATGTTGCAAGCAGAATGGAAAGCACTGGTCTTCCTATGAAAATACATGTAACTGAAACAACAAAAGCACTGACTTCAAATCTTTTTACCTATAACGAAAATTCGGAAATAGATGTAAAAGGAAAAGGTCTTATGAAGACTTACTTTTTATAATGGGGAACAAATATGAGTGAAGAAAAACAAAGAGAAAGTCATGTTAAATCACTACGCTTGGTAAGACTAGGAAAAGCTATTCAAAACATTCCTTACCCCAGTGTTGACCGTCTTGTAAAAGAACTTGAAGTTTCTAGACGAACTATTTTACGAGACATAGATGAACTAAAAAATAATTACTTTGCTCCCATTGAATACGATCGCAATAAAGGTGGCTACTATTACACTGACGAAACATATTTTATTCAAAACACACTTATCTCTGAAGGAGAAGTTGTAGCTCTCGCAGGAATTCTTCCTCTTTTGGAAAGATACGACAACACTCCACTTAAAGACACCATTTCAAAAGTGTACAACACAATTTGTCAAATGTTACCCAACCAAGTGGAAGTTCAGTCGTCTCTTTTAAATGATGTTCAATTTATTTATGATCCACTTCCTGTTATTGATGCTTCAGTTTTTGAAAACATATTTAAAGCAATTAGAACACATCATACCATTAGTTTTGAATATCGTAAGATAAGCAGCACACATCATTCCCTTCACTCAAACATAGACCCATACAAAATTTACTGTCAAAAAGGTCTTTGGTATGTTGTTGCCTATTCACATAAAGACAAACAGTTTAAAACATACAATCTTTCACGCATGAAAAATATAATTATTCTTGATGAATTTGTTCCTGACCCTGACTATAAAACAAAAGTAAACATTGACCCCAACTTTGGAATTTGGAACAATAATACAACTTATAAAAAAATTGAACTCTTGTTTGACAAATCAATTAACACCTTTATTCTCGAACGAACCTGGCACAAAAAACAAGAATGTAGACAAAACGAAGACGGTTCGGTTTATCTTTCATTTGAATCAAATCAGTTGCAAGAAACATTGTGGTGGGTGTTAGGTTTTGCAGATGCAGTACAAATTCTTAATCCTCCGGAATTAAAAAACATGTACAAAGAAAAAGTTCAAAAGATGATGCAAAAGCTATAACATCATTCAAGACTTCCACCACTTGCCTTTGAAAAGTAGTTAAGTTACACTAAGAACATGACCTTAACAGAACTAGATGAATATTTTGATTCTTTTTTACAAAGAGATTCTTACAGTGCAGACCCTTCTCGAAATGGTATTCAAATTCAAAATCAACAGCCTTATTCAAAACAAATAAAAACAGTTGCCTTTGCAACAGATGCTTGTGAAGCAACAGCCCAAGAAGCGGCTCGGCTTGGTGCAGATGTTCTCTTTGTTCATCACGGAATTCTGTGGGGCTCTTGTGAACGAATTACACAAAACTTTTATTTACGCATAAAAGCTTTTATAGAAAATGATCTTGCTCTTTACGCTTCACATATTCCGCTTGATGCAAATCCGCTTGTAGGCAATAACTATGGTCTTGCACGACGTCTTAACTTGCAAAATCTCAAACCCTTTGGACAGTGGCACGGCATGACTATTGGTGTAGGCGGAACATTAACTCAAACGCTTAGCCCCGAACAACTTGCAGAAAATTTATTTCCTGATGGAGAAAAAGCAAATCGCATTTTTTCATTCGGTAAAACAAAAATAAATACTGTTGCAATTATTTCTGGCGGTGCTGCAGAAGATGTGACTCAAGCTTACGAACAAGGTTTTGACGCATACATTACAGGAGAAGTTTTACACCAAGATTTTCATGTTATAAAAGAATTGGGCATGACAGTCATTGCAGGTGGACATTACCAGACAGAAACAATTGGCGTTAAACAAGTCATGGAAAAAATGCAAAAAGAAACCGACATCAAAGGTGTCTTCATTGATATTCCCACTGGACTGTAAGCGTTTACTGCGTTATACTTACACACATGGCAAATAAACAGTCTCTTTCACAAAAACTTATTCCTGTCTCTCTTTCTGCAGGAACTATAATCTTTGACCAAATTTCAAAAGCTCTTGTTGTAAAAAACATTCCACGCTTAACTTATTTTTCAGAAGCAGGTGACGGTAGCATAATTAATGTATTGGGAAATGCACTTCGTCTAATTCATGTGCGCAATACAGGAGCTGCCTTTAGTATGGGAAACGGTCTTCCGCAAACACTACGTTCTATTTTGCTTGCAATTATTCCACTTATTGTTATTGCCTTAGTTTTTGCTGTGTATTTCCGCAATAATGATTTTACCAAAACACAACGTTGGTGCATTTGTGGAATTTTAGGTGGTGGCTTGGGAAACTTAATTGACCGTTTTTTTAGACCAGATGGCGTTGTAGATTTTATTGACTGCATTTTCTTTGGTAGCATTAAGGGTGTTAACTGGCCCACTAAAGGCATATTTTCGTGGCTTAGTATGGAACGATGGCCTACTTTTAACATTGCAGATTCTGTTATTGTTGTGTGTGGAATTATTTTTGTAATTACATTTATTGTGCAGTTTGCAAGAGAAAAGAAGGGAAACAATGACTAAACGACAAAACTCTTATGTTTTTATGGCAATAGCATCTGTTGTAAACATTATTATGGCACTTGCGATTGCAGGCGTTCTTATTTTTGGATTTACTTTTTTACTGAGTAAAATCTTTCATGTTCAAAACGGTACCGTGTATGTTGGAATATGGATGGTATGCTTTGTTGCAGCAATGATTTTAGACATGTCACTTTTTGGTAAAGTGTGTGGCGCAGTCATTGACCGTTGGTTCTACGACAAACTTGATCCTACAATTTTGGGTAAATATCTTCCCAGTAAACGAAAGGAACGCGGCGATGCTCAGGCAGAATCTTTTACATACAATATGCCCGATTCCGTAAAACCAACAGAAGATCCGTTAGAATAAATCAATATCCGTCACTCATGCTACGGTTGATGTCTCTCTGGTACAGTTCCTGATAAATCATACTGCGTGTCTTAAGTTCATCCTTAAGCTTCTGTGGGAAGGGAATATAACGCCAGAAAATTGCACGAACTTCTTTTTCAAGTTTCTGAGTTCCGTTAGATTCTTTTGTCATCCACAGAATATAATCATCAATAAAGAACTGCTTTACATC
>DMQP01000129.1 GCA_003455655.1 Treponema sp.
AGTCCCAAACACTGAGTGTCACCTTCTTCGCTGTAATCAAATACAATTTGAGCGCCTATACAAATGCCCAGAAGTGGTTTGCCCTGCTGAACCCAGTCTTTTATAAAAGTGTCAAAACCAAGTTCTTTTAACTGTTCCATTGCATAAGCGGCTTCTCCGTCTCCTGGAAAAATAATTCGGTCAACATGCTCTAAGTCTTTTGGATTTTTCGAAAGAATGTAGGGAGCTTTAATATATGCAAGCGAACGTTCTACACTTTTAATGTTTCCTGCGTTGTAATCAATGATACCTGTCATGGCTGAATTTTACGCGTATGTCGCAAGTCTGTCAAGTTTAGCTCTTTTTTTGCCGATAGGTACGATATGGACATGAAAGGAATTTTTATGATTGCAAAGGAAGTCATCATGGACTGGCGCGTTATCTTTATAACGGTTGCATTGATTATATATATTTCTCTAGCTAACTACGTTGTCAAATATCGTAAAAAGCCGCCTAAGGTAAAGGGTAAGCCTAAGCCCGTAGCTCCCGCACCCGCCCCGCAAGCTGCAGAGGGACAAGCTTCTTCGGACGGACAGAGTTCCCCTGCCGCAGAGAAAGCTTCTTAGTTTTATAGACAGCATTTTTTTTGAAAGGACAGGTAATTTTTCCTTTCCATGGAAAAGCACATTTTTTTATGTAGCGAGCTTGCAAAAGTTGTCTAATAATTTCTTCGACATCGCTGTGTTCCCAAATATGAAATCCTGCAAGATTTTTATCTCTTTCATTTAAAAGCGCAATAATGTTTGCACTGAGTTGGTCAACCGAAAATTGTTTTCGATGAGAGCGCACATAGTTAAGAACAAAAGCTGCGTCTTCTGCAAAAGGAGCAGGGCCAGCTCTTTGACATACATCGCAACCTTCGCAAACAGCTTGTTCAGCACCTAAGGCATCTAAAAGAACTTGTCTTCTGCAAGTGGAACTTTGAGCAAAACGAGCGACTGCTTTTTGTCTGGAATTTTCAGGAAGTTTTTCTGCTGCTTTTTGATCATCATAACTCCACAAAAGAATTGCTTCTGCTGTTTTACCATCACGAGCTCCTCTTCCGGCTTCTTGAATATAACTTTCTACGGTCGGAGACGCTTGTTCATGGAGAACTGTCCGTATGTTTTTTTTATCTACACCCATGCCGTAAGCGCAAGTTGCGCACAAGATAGCATCTGTTTTGTCAAAGAACCAAGACTCCACTGCTTTTTTTTCTTCTTTTGTCATTCCTGCATGATAGAAGCGAACCTTATCTTTCCCCACCAGTGTAATTAATTCACGGGCCATGTCTTCAGAATTTTTTCTTGTTCCACAGAAAATGAGCATGGGTTTTTCTTCGGTAAGTGCAAGTTTTATTGCTGCTCGTTTTTTATTGTATGCGTTTATAACTTTGTAGTGAATGTTTGGTCTGTCACTGTCGCTTTGCACTACATGTACTTTTCCTCCAAACAAAACTTCTGACACTCTTTCTAAAATTACAGGAGATGCAGTTGCGGTAAAGGCTGTTACTGTTTTGCAAGCTAACGTTTCAATGACATGTCCTAGGGTAAGATAAGCAGGTCTAAAACTGTCACCCCATTCGCTTACACAGTGAGCTTCATCTATGGCTATGTGCTGAATGTTACACTGAGCAAGTTGATTGAGCAGTGCTTCGTTTTGCAGAACTTCTGGATTTGCAAGAATTATTTTCGCACTTTTATTTTTGATTTGCAAAAAAGCCTCTTGTCGTTCTTGAAAACTTTGTCCTCCACGAAATACAACACTTTTAAGACAACCTTCTTTCATTCGTCGTTCTTGATCTGCCATAAGTGCGAGTAAGGGGTAAATGACTAAAGTTGGACCGTCAAGCAATAAGGCTGGAGTTAAAAAACACAGAGACTTTCCTGCTCCTGTGGGTAAGAGTACAATTTGTCTTCCTGTGTACAGTTCTGGTTCTAAAGAGTCGCTCTCTTTGTTTAGTTGACCACATGCACTGTCCATTATGTTTGCAATAACAATACGCTGCCAGGCAAAAAGATATCGTATGCCAAAAGAATTGCGGACTGCAAGCGTAATCTCGTCATCACATTCAGCATCTTCGTCATCAGCAACTTGAAAGGGAAAATCAACTCCTTCGACTAAACCCTTATCTTCATCGTTCATGCTAACCTCCATAACAGCTATTGAACTAGAATTTAAAAATGACCACTAAATGTTTTGTCTTGACAAAGGGTAGGCTTTAAGACAGAATTGCTAGACAGGAGTTTTGTTATGTATAATCCATATTCACTTGAGGGAAAAACTATTTTAGTAACTGGTGCATCTGGCGGTATTGGTCGAGCAACTGCTATTGAATGTTCAAAGATGGGTGCAAGTGTAATTCTTACCGCTCGCAATAAGGAACGTCTTGAAGAAACACTTTCTCAAATGGAAGGAAGTGGACATTCGATTATTCTTGCAGATCTTTCAAATGCAGAACAGCGGGCTTCCCTTATTGAACAACTTCCTGCTCTTAATGGAGTTTCAAACAATTCTGGAATTATGCATCTTTCATCAATAAAATTCCTTAATGAAGAAACCCTGTCAGAAGTTTTAAATGTTAACACCGTGAACACCATGCTTTTGGTTTCTGCTTTGGTTAAGAAAAAGAAACTTGCTCAGGGTTCATCAATTGTTTTAACTTCTTCAATTTCAGGTTTGGGTCGTGGTAGTGTTGGAAATGCCATGTACAGCGCAAGTAAAGGTGCTCTTACGGGATTTTTGCCTGTTGCGGTTAAAGAACTTGCTCCTCGTGGAATCCGCATTAATACAGTCTGTCCTGCAATGATTGAAACGAAAATGACAGAACTGGGTGCTGGCGAAGGTGTAGGAAAAGCTACAGACCGTAGTGACCTTGATCGCTATCCTTTGGGACGCTGGGGTAAAGCAGAAGAAATTGCTTGGGCCATTATTTACCTTTTGTCAGATGCTGCGGCTTGGGTTACTGGAACCAATATGGTTTTGGACGGTGGCTACATGACTATGTAAAAGCGGACTTACCATTCCGCCTGAGTCATATTGCCTGTGTTTACATACCCCAGTCTTTACGGTATACTGTCGGCATGGAAACCCGTAACATTTTTGACAATCTGTCTTGTATTGATCATCGCTATTCTTTAAGCGAAGCAAGTGTTTTTGAAGGCCTTTCTTCATATATCTCTGAATCTGCAAGCATTCGTAGTTGTGCAAAAGCTGAAGCCGCTTTGGTAAAGGCTCATCTTAAATTGCGCGGTCAGCTTACCGACAGTCTTGCACAGACGCTTGATACCGTTGCTCAAAACATTGATCCCGAAGAAGTTTACACTGAAGAAGAAAAAACAAAACATAACATTCGTGCTTTGGTAAATGTCATGAAAACAAAAGTTCCTGCAGAAGTGGCACCTCTTGTTCACTTAGGAGCTACAAGCGTTGACATTCTTGATACCGCACTTAGTTGCCGTATGCGTGATGTAACACAGAATGTTGTTCTTCCCGAACTGAAACAACTTGAAAAACACTTATGCGAAATTGCAGACCGTGAAGCAGAAACTCCACAGGTTGGACGCACTCATGGTCAGCATGCAGTTCCTATTACTTTTGGTTGGAGCATTGCAGAGTTTGTAAGCCGTTTAGGAAAATCAATTCTTCGTATTGAAGAACTGAGCAAACAGCTTAAAGGAAAACTTGCTGGTCCTGTTGGTGCTTACAATGGTCCTTCTATGATTGTTAAAGATCCCGAAGAGCTGGAACGCACTTATTTAGGATTCCTTGGACTTGAACCCAGCGAATATTCAAATCAGCTTGTTGAACCAGAATATCTTTTGCGTCTTTTGCTTGAGATGAATGTAGCCTTTGGTATTATTGCTAACCTTGCAGATGATCTTCGTAATCTTCAGCGCAGTGAAATTGGTGAAGTGTTTGAATACTTTGCTTCTACTCAAGTCGGAAGTTCAACCATGCCTCAAAAGCGCAATCCCTGGAATAGCGAACATGTTAAATCTT
>DMQP01000221.1 GCA_003455655.1 Treponema sp.
CCACCGAGAGAAAATCCTGCGATGCGCTGAGCAACTTGCATAACTTGTTCCTGGTAAACCATAACTCCATAGGTTTCTTTAAGTATGTCTTCAAGACATGGGTCGGGGTAGTGTATTGTTTCTGGCTTCCACTTTCCATCAATGTAGTTAGGAATGTAGTCCATAGGTCCAGGCCGATACAAGGCATTTAAAGCAACTAATTCTTCTAGTTTGCGCGGTTTTGCCTGTCGAAGAATTTTCTGCATGCCCGGAGATTCAAACTGGAAAACAGCAACTGTGTCTCCTCTGCTAAAGAGGTCAAATGTTTTTTCGTCACTGTCGCTTATGTTTTCTATGCTAAACTTTTCTTCACCTGGTTTTAAGTGTCGGTTGATAATGTCTTCTGCATAGCGGATAAGAGAAAGTGTTTTTAAACCAAGGTAGTCAAACTTAACCAAACCGCAGGGTTCAATAATATCCATTGTGTACTGAACACCTTTTGTTCCTGTCTTTGAGTCCATAAATACAGGAGCCCAATCTGGTAGCGGAGTAAGACCAATTACCATACCCGATGCATGTAAACCAGTTTGTCTGTTTATGCCTTCAAGTTTAAAACACAGCTCAAAGAGTTTTTGGTAGCGCGGATCATCTTTGTAAGGTATAAGTTGTCCGTTATCTGGATGATCTTCGTCTGGAGGAGTGAATGCGTCTTTAAACTTAGCCTTAGGATTGTCGGGTACACATTTTTTTAAAATATTTACTTCGGAAAGAGGAATATCAAGTACGCGTCCCACATCTGCAATACATGCTTTGGGTTTGAGTGTTCCGAAGGTAACGATATGACCTACTTGTTCATCTCCATACAAGTCAATGGTGTGTTCAATAATTCTTTGTCTGAATTCGAAGTCCATGTCAACATCAAAGTCAGGCATTGAAACACGTTCGGGGTTTAGAAAGCGTTCAAAAATTAATTTATAGCGGAATGGGTCAATGTCGGTTATGGTCATTGCATAAGCAACAAGACTACCTGCACCAGAGCCACGACCTGGTCCTATAGGAATGCCGTTTTGCTTAGACCAGTTGATAAATTCCCAAACAATAAGAAAGTAACCAGAAAATCCCATGCTAAAGATAATGCCCAGTTCGTATTCTGCACGTTCGCGAATTTCTGGTGTGATTTCTTTGTAGCGTTTTTTTAATCCTTCTTCTACCAAGTAGCGAACATAGTCGTCTTGATTTTTTGTGTAGTCTTCGTGTTTTTGAAATTCTTTTGGAAGTTCAAAGCGTGGAAGACAAGATTTTAATTCTTGTGTCTTATACTGATGAATGGTTAGGTCGCACATGTTGGCAATTTTGAGTGTGTTTTCCATTGCCTCTGGACACTGGGGAAATAAGAGAGCCATTTCATCTTCTGTTTTCATGTACCACTGGTCACCGTCGAAGTGCATGCGGTTGCGGTCTTTCATGAGTTTTTTTGTTCCAATGCAAACGAGTGCATCTTGGGCTTCAGCGTCGTCGCGGTTGCAGTAGTGAATATCGTTTGTTACTACAAGCGGAATATCAAGATCATGTGCAAGCTGTATAAGTTTTGGTGCAACTTCTTTTTGTTCTTCAAGTCCGTGATCTTGCAACTCTATGTAGTAGTGATCTGGTCCAAACAGTTCTTTATATTTTTTTGCCGTTTCGTAAGCTCGTTCTGTGTCGTTGTTTTCAAGCGCTTTGGGAACTTCTCCTTGAATACAAGCCGAAAGACAAATGAGCCCCTCGTGATACTTTTGCAAAAGTTCAAAGTCAATGCGCGGTTTGTAGTACATGCCTTCGGTGTATGCAATGGATGAAAGCCAGCAGAGATTTTTGTAGCCTGTTTGATTCTGTGCAATTAAAATAAGGTGATAGTAGTAAGATTGCTTTCCGTTTTTAGAATAGGGGAGCGGATTTTTTTCAAGATGACTTCCTTCTGCAACATAAAACTCTTCGCCACACAAAGGATTTATTCCGTTTACATGACACAGTTTTTCAAAGTTGAGTATACCGAACATGTTGCCGTGGTCTGTGAGGGCAAGGGCTTTCATGTTAAGTGCTTTTGCTCTTGCTACCAGTGTGTCAATTTTACTTGCGCCATCAAGAAGTGAATAGTCTGAGTGAACATGTAAGTGCACGAATTTGCTTTCAGGAGTTCCTTCTGGAGCCGGAGGGAATTCATGATAATCAGCCATTGGTAAATCTCCTTTTTGTTTTTATAAGTGTGCCTCCAGTGCATCATCTGATATTCTTATCTTATGAAAAAAGGCACCGCAAATTCATGCAGTGCCTAGTATATAGTAAAAAACGGTTTTTGTCAGCGTCTAGGACCTCTGTCGGAAGGAGGAGTGCCGCCAAAAGGTCTTCCTGAACCGTTTTCAAATGCATTTCTGTCTGGAGCGCCAGGTCCTGCACCAAAGGAATTAAACTCGCCTAATGTATAGACAGATTTTTCGCTGCTTGTAGTAATGCTTCCTGTTGAACTTGCATCTGTTACAGAGGGCATGCTTGTATACAGTCCGTAAAAGTTTTTTCCTCCACTAATTTGACTTGCCTTGTAGACAGTGTAGGTTTTTCCTTTTTGCAACGAAGAAGAACTGACGGTAATAATTCCATACGAATTTATATTTTGTGGAATGGTAAAGGCAAAAACGGTAGAACCGTCTGCGTCTTTTATGACTATTGTGTTTCCTGCACTTGCTGCGTATGAAGATTCAATAACAAAAGTTGTTTGTGTACAGCTTGTGTTTTGTTCTGAAGCGTATGCGTGTGTTGAACCACTAAGTCCGACTGCATTGCCACCAGTGAATGAAAGTCCACCGTCACAGTCAAAACCATCTTCGCTTCCCATAGGAGCAAGAGCAACAATGTTTCCGCCACTAATGTTTATGTCTCCATTTGAATCAATAGCATCTGCGCTTGTTGCATACAAATAAATGTTTCCTCCAAAGATGTTTACAAATCCATTTTCGTCAAGACTTGCATTGAGTGCATCATCAGTTGACTGAACACTTACTGTTCCGCCAGAAATAATGACACCTGTTTTTCCTTCAATGCCTTCTGGTGAACACGATGAAGTTTCGCTTACTAAAACTCCGTCTGCATCGTAATAACTTATGGTTTGAGGATTCATGTCGGAATCAATGACAACATCTGTTGTGGTAACATTTACTGTTCCTCCACAAATCATAACAACGGGGTTAGGGTCGTCATCTGTGGTTTCTGTTTCGGCATCTTCTTCAAGTTCCCACTTTGCACTTATAGCTTTTCCAGTGCTCTTTATGTTAACTGTTCCACCGCTTATGTAGATATAACCCTTTCCTGCACCGTCGTCTTCGCTTCCTTCAACAATAATGCCACGACTGTTATCGTTAGGGTGCTGTGCATTTGTTGCTGTTCCGTTTATAGTAACAGTTCCATCTGTTAAGATAAATCCATTGGCACTTCGTATTGCAGAGCGACCTCCGTTTTCAACACTGACATTTCCACTGAAAATTCTGATGTAATCTTTTGAATAGATGCCGTGTTTGTAATTTTCGCTAACAGTAAGACTGCCACTGCCACTTATTAACAGTGAGCCTTTTGTGTACAGCGTTGCTTTTGTGTCATCACCTTCAGCCCATTTTTGTGTCAGTTCTGCATCTTCTGTTGAACCTGTGTAACTTGCGCTGTAGTAGTCAGTGCCTTCTGCTTTGCTATAGCCAGTTCCATAAGTTCGTCCGTCGGTAAGACTATTGCTTCCTGTTAATGTTAAAAAAGTGCGAGCGACTTTACTAACTGTTAATGCGGCGTAGTTTCCGCTGGTAATGTGTGCATCTGCAAGAGCAATTTGAATGTCACTTCCTTTTTTGGGAACAATTTCAACACTGCCTTTTGCAAGACTTCCAGTAAGTGTTAGCTTGACTCCACTACTAACACTTGCTGTGTCAATAGTATAGTATATGCTACCGTCACTTTTTGTTTCGCTACTTAAAGTAATGCTTTGGTTACTTGTGGTAAAAGTTCCTGTAGAAAGATTAAGACTTGCGCTTTCGCTAAAAGTTACATTTGCAATGTCATCTTCATCGCTAAGCAAAAGACTGGTGTCTACGCTGCTAATGGCCGCTGTTTCTTCGGTGCTTGTCTTAGAACTAAACATTCCCATAGGCTGACCATTTGGCTGACCGTTGGGAAACTTTTGCATTTGAAATGAACTTTGTGTACATGCAGGGAACATGCTTAATGCAAGTGCCGTTGCTAAAAGTGTAAATGTGCCGTTGTGTTTCATGGCTTACCTCCGCATATAAACATACTTCATCTGTTTTTAGAATGGAATAATAGACTTGTTATATAACAGATTTTTATTTATACTGAACCGAGAGGTTTAAAAATGGAACAAAATGACGAAAAAGAAGTTAAAGAAGTCAAAGCTGTAAAGGTTAAAAAAACAAAGAAAAAAAGAAATGGCTTTGTTCGTTTTTTGCTGTTTATATTGAAATTCATTTTAGTGTTGCTGATTTTGTTTGCTATTTGGTGTGCATACAGTGCTATAGAAAAAAAGAATGCACTTGCGCTTTTACCTCAAGATTATTCTGTTTATATTCATACTGATTCTGCATGGAAAGCTCTTGAACCACTTCTCGATTTACAAGCCGCAGACCTTTTACTTTCTGATGAACCACTTTCTCAATTCCGTTCACTCTTTATGGATTTGCGTTCATTCAATTTGCGAAAAAGTAAACTGGTTGCTTTTGCTGCGTCACGAAAAGTTGATGCTGCTTTGTATGAAGGCAATGCTGCAGAAAATTTTGTTGCTATTATTGACATGGGCGTTTTTTCTGCCTTTACTCGGCCTGCAGAATTTATTCTTCCACTCATTAAAATTGAAAATCTTTCGCATACAAGAACAGAACTTTCTTCGTACTTTACTTATAACAACAATGGAACACTTTACTACATAAAACCCTGGCACAATATGGTTGTAGTAAGTCCAAATCCTGACCTCTTTGATACTGCGCTGTGTGCTAATAACGATACTTCTTATACTCGTGCCGAACGAGAACTGCTTACGCAAAAAAGTAAAGAGCCTATTCGTGTTGTCGTAGATGCTTACTCTCTTGCTCAGTCAGTTGTTGGTGATGATCCTCTTTTGTCACAGTTTGCAAATTTAATTGACAAAGATACATTGAGTGTTGTTTCTTTTGGCATTACCGATAACGAAGTGTCTTTACTTGCAAATGTTCCCTTCTCTGTGCCAGCAGAAAATTCCCTCTCTCTTATGATGGGTCATGATTCAACTATGCCAGCCTTGCTTAGTCGCTTAAGTGATGTTGTTCAGTACTACACACTGTTGAATGCTGGTTCGCTTGAAGATTTAAAGAACGCACTCTTCCCTTACATTCCTGCAGAAAAAAACATTGACGGTTTGTGGAAGACCGCTGAATCTTTGTGTAAAACATTCTTTTCTGTTTCGCTTGAAGATTTAATTTTTTCTTGGACGGGCTCAGAGTTTGCTGCAATGGGTGTAGAAGGACAAGATGATCCGGTAATTGTGCTTCAAGTTAAAGACGAAGCTCAGCGCCAGTATGTCTTTAACAAATTAATTTCTTCACTCATTATCAACAATGATAATAGTCTTATTATTGACGGCATGCGTATTCCTCGCTTACAGTTACCGTCTTTTCTTCAGGGAATTTTGAATGCCTTTAATATAAACATTCCGCTTCCCTATTACATTGAACTAGACGGTTATTTGTATTTGTCTGAATCTGCTGAATCTCTTTCAACAATTTACACAACAGTAAATGACGGTCGTCGCATTGCAAAGAATTCAAACTGGCAGGCTGTTTCAAGAGAACAGTCAGCGCTGAGTACTATTAGTTTATTCTACGATCTTGAAAGAAGCATTCCTTTCTTCTTGCGTAGTAACGAAACCTTCTCTAAAATTTTACAGTTGTATTCAATTGGTCGTTGTGATATGCGAGTGTCTGACGGTGTGCTTACTATGCAACTGCAAGCGGTTTCACGTCGCTCTGGAGATTTGCGACAAGTTCCTGGATTCCCTATTGAACTTTCTGGAAAGAGTGGTCAGACCTTGCTTTCAGAAAATGCAAAAAAATCGGGCGCTGTCTTCTGGGTTGAAAACGGAAATGAAATCCATTCGCTTGAAGTTTCGTCAATGAAACAATACACAGCTCCTCTTTCTGACAATTGTTCTATCTGTGTAAGTCCTTCAGAAAAAAGCGATGGTGTTGTGTGGGGCATTACTGAACAAGGTGCTGTATATCTTTTAACGCGAGAACTTGAATGTCTTTCTCCTTTCCCTGTTATAACTGGTTCGCGTCCTGCGGCTGCTGCTTCTGCTTACGGAACAGGAATTGTTTTTGCAAGTGATGACGATAGTTTAGTCTTTGTGGATCGAACAGGAAGTGTTAAAACGGTAGAACTTAATCTTTCTGGTTCAGTAAAAAGTGAGCCTTCTGTTTCAGGAACAACAGTTGCAGTCTACGACAAAAGTTTTACCGGAAAAATATTTGTTGTAGAAGATGGTGTCTGTGTAAATGCAGATCAACCTTATTCGGTTGCAGGAATTGCATTCGGTTCTCCTGCTGTACTTAAAACAAAAGACGCTCAGTACATTGCATTTATAACTCAGTCAGGAAATCTTTCTGTTTGGCGCGATGGACAGCTTGATTCTACTTTCCCCAAAAAACTTGATGGCCTTTTCTATGTAAATGTTGTTGCTTCGTCAGATGCATTCTACGCAGTTTCTGCAGATGCTCGTTTGTATAGAATTGGTCTTGACGGTTCTGTTCTTTCAGTTGATATTCCTCAGAGTACAGCTCGGGAAGGATTTATTACTGTTGCTGATCCCAACAAAAATGGAATTGAAAATATATATGTCTGTGCTGATGGAAATACCATTTACGGATTTACCAGTTCTCTTGAACTGTTGTCGGGCTTCCCCTTGGTAGGTTGGGGTAGACCAGCCTTTGCAGATGTTAATGGTGATAATAACGCAGACTGTTTTGTTCTGACTATAAACGGAAATTTGAACGCTTGGAATTTGAGGTAAAAGTATGAAAAAACATATTGCTTGGGTAAGTGTACTTGCAAGTGCATTTTTGTTAGTAGTAAGTGCTTGTTCTTCTTTGCAACAAGATGTTGTTATTTCTTCTGACGAACTGATTCATCAGGAAGATGTGCTTGCTATTGAAACAACACTTGCGAAAATTGATTCAGATGCAATAATGGGTCTTAATGCAGAAAATCGTGTTCGTTTGTGTACTATGCTTCTTTCGCAAATAGACCTCGCACTCAATGATGCTGGAATCAAAAAAGCACTGTGTTCTCGTCTTTATGCATTGCAAGGTCGCACATATCTTCTTATGGGAAAAAAGACAGAAGCTCGCACTTGTTATAACGAATCGGTTAAAGCTTCTCGCGGTGATGCTCAAGCAATTGTTTTGGGTAGCCGTTTGGGTTTAGTTCCAGATCTTGAAGATAGAAATGTACTTGCCGGAAGTAATCAGCGCACACTTTTGGTATTAGAACGAGGACTGCAACTTTTTTCAGAAGGAGCATATCTTGATTCACTTGCAAAACTCGATGAAGCTTTTTTGTCGCTGGACTCATTCTACAAAGTTGCCTATAAAAATGTTCGCGATACCGCATGGAGTTTGCGTTCTGTTTCAACAACAGGTTCTTCTGTGCAAAATCTTTTACTTTCAAAATCTGTAAGTGTTTCAAATATGGCAGCAATTACTCAAGGAAATACGCTTTTGTTAAATGCCTACACAGGTGGTAAGACACTTTCGCAAACAGAACTGGTTCAAGTACTTGTTAAAGCAGGACTTTTGTCTCCTGTGTCTGCTACTGTTACCGAAGACATGATTCCTTCAGCAAGTGATGCAGCAACACGCATTATGTGTGCACGTTTTTTGTGGAACCTCTATGTAACAAAACGCAATAACCGTAAGCTTACAACTCGCTATTCACAATTATATCGTGATTCATCAGAGCCTTCTCCTATACCCGATGTTTCTGTCGATTCTCCAGATTTTGATGCTGTGCTTGGTTGTGTCGAAAACGAAATTATGGAATTAGTTGATGGCGAACACTTTGCTCCGAACCAAACTGTTTCTGGAGTTGAATTTAACACTTGGGTTTCACGCATAAAGTAAAAGACTATGTTTAATCCCTTTCCTGTAGATTCTGCGCTTGAAGTTTGCCGCACTATGCTTTCACAAATTGCTGACGGTAGCTTGCGCATTGAATGTACAGGAAAAATTAGTGAACGTTCGAATCAAGGAATTATGCTGGGTGCTCTTGTTTGTAGCGATTCAAAGGGAAAGAGAGTAGTACTAAAAACAAATTCAGGTATATCTAAAAAATTAGTTTTTCAAGGTTCTGAAGTAGACGATTTTCTTTATGTTCCCCCTGTAGTAGAGCCTGAAAAAATTGATGAAGCACTTTTGAAAAATGACAAAGCAATCCATGAATTGACCTATGCGATTGAAGAAGCAAAAAAAAATAACGTAGAAAAAGTAAGTCAACTTCAAAAAGAAAGAGAAGAACTTACAACAGAATCACTTCGTGCTGTTTTTGAACTGTATTCATTTTGTTGTGCTGACAAAACCGTGCGTTCTCTTTTTTCTATTTGCAACAATGCACTTCCTCCTACAGGAACAGGTGAATGTTGTGCTCCCAAACTTTTGCACTATGCTTTTAAACACAATTTGCAACCTCTGAGTATGTGTGAAGTTTTTTGCGGACCCAGTGACAGTCATGGAAAAATTCATGGTCAAGTTTATGACCCTTGCGATGAACGATGTGCTCTTTTACTTCCTGCTTTGTTGGGAATAGAAATTGTCTACCGTGACAATGATATTATTGTTGTAAACAAACCAAGCGGTCTGCTTAGTGTTCCGGGAAGAGGACCTGAAAAACAAGACTGTGTTGTAAATCGAGTAAAAAAATTATTTCCTCAATGTATTGAACAGCCTGCGGTGCATCGTCTTGATATGGAAACAAGTGGTCTTATGGTTTTGGCTTTTACAAAAGAAGCACATCGTTTGCTAAACAAACAGTTTGAAAATGGACAAGTGTCAAAATCGTATGAAGCATTGTTGGACGGTGTTCTTGCAAAAAAAGGAATTGCTTCTGATGGAACAATGGTTTTGTATTTTAGACTTGATGTTGAAAATCGTCCGCATCAGATTTGGGATTCAGTGTACGGAAAAGAAGCAATAACAGAATGGCATGTAAAAAATGTTGAACGCTTTGGTTCTCAAAAACAAAATGTTCGGCATGTAACTCGTGTTCAATTTATTCCCCACACTGGCAGAACTCATCAACTGCGTCTTGCAAGTGCAGACAGTCATGGCTTTGGTATTCCCATTGTTGGAGACAGTTTGTATGGAACAGTAAATGATGGAGAGCGTCTGTGTCTTCATGCAACAAGACTTTCTTTTGTTCATCCAATAACAAATGAGCCTCTAACTTTTACCAGCGCCTGTCCTTTTTAAAATAACATTCTTTTTATTTGCCCTTCGACAAAAATTTTCGTATATTTGATATATGGATTCAAGTCTTGTTTTGAAAAATGCAGCTGCAGATAATAACATGCAGTTAAGTGATCCTCAAGCCATAATGGCAACTGCGCTCCAGTTTCAACAGCTTTTTATGTTGTATGAAAGTGGAATAAAACAAATTACGACTAAACTCGAAATTCTCGATGATGAATTTGCAAGTAAGCATCAACGTAATCCTATAGAAAATATAACAAGTCGCATTAAAGAGCCCGTAAGCATTGCAGAAAAATTACAAAGAAAAGGACTTGCTGTTACCATAGACAACATGGTTAACCGTTTGTACGACATTGCAGGCATACGAGTAACATGTCCTTTTATAAGCGATGTCTATCATGTTATGCAGATGCTTTTGCAACAGGATGATATAGAACTAATTGAACTAAAAGATTACATCAAATCTCCCAAAGCGTCAGGCTACCGTAGTCTGCATGCAGTTGTAAAAGTGGGTGTCTACTTTAGCGATCAAAAGCGTGATATTCCTGTCGAAATACAAATTCGCACCATAGCTATGGATTTTTGGGCCAGTCTCGAACATCAGTTGCATTACAAAAAAGATTTCAAAATGCCCGCCAATGTAGACGAAGAATTGCGTTCTATTGCCGAAACCATAACCCAAACCGACCGTCGTATGCAAGAATTAGCCAAATACATCCCCGGCTTTGTAGATTATTCAGAAATAATCGAATGACGCAACTTAAGTCTAATAAAGTGAAGGTTAAGGGGATAAGAAATAAAGTTGACTGGCAGCCAATACAAAGCCCAATAGGCATCATTGATGCCGGA
>DMQP01000115.1:0-3263 GCA_003455655.1 Treponema sp.
GAAACAATAAAGGTTACTGCAACAAATGCAAGCAGTGTGCATGCAAGTGCTACAGTAACGCTATAACCTGCTTTAGTAAGCGAGTGCTTCATGCTATTGCGACAGTATGCGGATTACTTCGTCAATTGCACTGTTAGTTGCGTCTGTGTCGCTTGCAAGTGTTTTTGAGGGAACAGGAGCTGCTGCGGTATAGCTTTTAGGAAGTGAAGCATTTTTGTTTGCCGGATACATCCACTGAGTAAGGGGCAGTAACTCTTGAGCTTGTGTGCTTATAAAAAAGTCAATAAATGCTTTTGCGCCTTCACTGTTTCTAGCTCCTTTGAGTATGCCCATGCCTTCAACTTGCATAACATGTCCTTGACTAAAGAGCAAACTCTTGTAGCGGTTGTTGTTATTGTATTCAACTTCTGATGCAGGAGAAGTGGTGTAACTTATAACAAGTGGTGCTTCACCTTTAGTAAACATTCCCCAGCCAGTAGACCAACTTGGTGCCATTGAAAGAATGTTTGGTTTTAGTGCTTTCCAAAATTCTGTAAAGGCAGGAGTGTTCTTTCCAAAGACAGAGACAGTCCATGCAACAAATCCCAAACCAGTAGATGATGTTCGGGGATCCATGAGAATAAGTTTGTTTTTGTAAATGCTTTTTGTTAAGTCAGAAAGAGATGTTGGCGCAGGTACAGAACTTTTTGTGTCATAGATAAGAGCAAAGTGGCTGTAGTCGTAAGGAGTCAGTTTCCAGTCTGAACCTAATGCTTCGTGTAAGCCGGGAATAAGACTTTCTGTGTTCTTGGGTTTGTATTCAGAAAGAATTCCTTCTTTGCGAGCCAAGTCTGCTATGTTGTTGTCTATGCCTATGATGACATCTGCTTGTGGTGATTTTTTTTCCAGCACTGCACGACTTACTGTTTCCATTGCACTTCCGCAATTGACAATGACTAAATCGTAACCAGTTTGTGCTTCAAATAACTGTTCAATTTGTTCTGAAGCTCCCCATTCTCCTGCAAAACTGTCGTAAGCGTATACGACAACTTGTTTGTTGCGTTCTTCAGAATCTTTTGTTCCAAATGCAAATGCGGGCATTGCTACTGCACATGCAATCACGAGAGTACATACGGTAAGGGCTTTTTTATTCATAGCTTCCTCCGCCGGCATTATCCGGATCAGGTTGGGATTCCGTGCAGAATCCGTGCGGGTATAATCTCAGGCTCTTGTAGAACCACCCCGGTATGCGCTTCAGTATACTTTTTTAGCATAAATTGTCAACTGTACTTGTAAGAAGGTAAAAGACTTTGTATGCTTAGACTATGTTGTGTTCTGTGTGCCGTCACTGTGGATTGTGCCAAGGTGATGGTTTAGTCATTTCAGAAAAGCCTCTTATTACATCCAGTGATTTTTCTTTTTATACAGATTGTGTTTCTGAATCTTTTTCTGATCGTGATATTGGAATTGCTATTGATATAGGAACAACAACACTTGCTCTTTGTGCTGTTCAACTTTCAAACGTAAGAGTGCTTGCTCGCTGTGGGCAAGAAAATGCTCAACGTGTTTACGGAAGTGATGTTGTAAGTCGAATTCATTTTGCTTTAAAAGAAGAAGCTCTTGCACTTTTGCATAAAAGCATAACTGAACAGTTGTCTAGACTTTGCCAAAAACTACTCAGAGATGTTTCTGCTTTGTTTTTAGCAGAACGAAAAGGTCCTGTTCAGGTTAAGCGCATGACTTTTACTGGAAACACTGCCATGCTTAGTATTTTATGCAACATGAATGTTTCTGGACTTGCAACATTTCCTTTTTCTCTTCCCCACGATTTTGGATTTGAATGTTCTGCAAAAAAAATTTTAACAGAATTGAGTAGTGACTTTGATGAATGTAGGGCATATATTCCGCCTGTACTGTCTGCTTTTGTAGGTGCAGATACCGTCTGTGCGGTGTTAAGTTGCGGACTTTTGAAAAAAGACAAGGGGTCACTTTTGTGCGATGTAGGAACTAACTGTGAAATGGCCTTGTATGACCCTTCGAAAAACATTTTGTGGTCTACTTCTGCAGCGGCAGGTCCTGCTTTCGAAGCCTATGGAATTTCTTGCGGAATGCCTGCTTGTGAGGGAGCAATAGCCCGAGTATTGCCTTCTAAAGACAAAAGTGTTAACTGTGAAATTATTGGTGGTCTTCGTGCAAAGGGTTTGTGCGGAACAGGACTTTTGAGTGCAGTGTCAACATTTCTTACACAAGGGCGTATTGATTCAAGTGGACGAATTGTTAATGCAGAAGAAATCGTTTTGTGCGATGAAGTAAAACTTTTACAAAAAGACATTCGTGAACTGCAACTTGCCAAAGCAGCCCTTAGAACAGGTTTTGATTTTTTGTGTTTACAAGCGCAGGTAAATGCGAAAGAACTTGAAGAGTTGTTTGTAGCAGGTGGTTTTGGAACAAGTCTTAATGAACATGATGCTTGTGTTTTAAAAATGTTTCCTTCTGAATGTGAAAAAAAAGTTTGTCATGCAGGTAATGCTTCTCTTGCTGGAGCGGTTATGCTTTTAGTAAATGAATCTTACCGTAAAGAGTGTGAAGACATAAAAAGCATTTCTTCTGTAATAAATCTTGCTCAGCGACAAGATTTTAATGAACATTTTATGGCTTCACTTAATTTTTAATTTGAATTAAGTGCAGAATGACAATTATGTTCAGAAAAAAAAAGACCCCAAAAAGAGCTTAGAACAAGTCCTTTCAGGGTCTTTGTCTTTTACACTTGTGTTTGCTTAACGAGCATATTCTATTATGCGGGTTTCGCGAATCATAGTGATTTTTATTCTTCCCGGATAGCGTAAGTCTGTTTCAATTTGTTTTGCAATCTGCTTTGCCAAATCTTTAACTTCTGCATCGGGGATTTTGTCGTTGTTAACCAAAATGCGCAGTTCTCGTCCTGCTTGAATTGCGTATGCCTGTTCAACTCCCTGGAACTTTTTGGCGGTGTCTTCAAGGTTTTCAAGGCGTTTGACATAGTTGTCAACTGTTTCGCGACGAGCACCTGGACGAGCGGCACTAATGGCATCTGCAATCTGAACCAGAACAGCTTCGATTGTCTGGGGTTCACAGTCGTTATGGTGAGCAGCAATAGCGTTAACCACACGGGGGTCTTCTCCCATTTTGCGGGCCATTTCTGCACCCACTTCTGCGTGGTTTTGATCACTGTCGCTTTCTGCACCCTTTCCAATGTCGTGAAGAAGAGCGGCTCTTTTTGCAAGATCGCGGTTTGCACCCACTTC
>DMQP01000115.1:3422-15923 GCA_003455655.1 Treponema sp.
CTCATATTGTGAATTCCTACATCGAAGAGAACTTTTTCTCCTTCTTCGTAGATGCGTTGCTGAATTTCGCGGGTAACTTTTTGAACAATCTCTTCAATGCGTGCCGGATGAATACGTCCGTCAGTGATAAGTCGTTCCAGTGTTTCGCGGGCAATTTCCTTGCGTACGGGGTCAAAACAGCTTATAACAACTGCTTCTGGGGTATCGTCAATAATAATATCAACGCCTGTAAGTGTTTCCAGTGTGCGGATGTTGCGTCCTTCCCGGCCAATAATGCGACCCTTCATTTCGTCGCTGGGCAAAGAGACGGTTGCAACGGTAATGTCGCTGGTAACTTCGGTTGCAAGGCGCTGAATGGTTGTAACCAGAATTTCCTGAGCCTTTTTTTCGGCAGTAACCTGAGCTTCTTGGTCAATTTTGTTCAACAAGGCTTGGGCATCGTGGCGAGCATCGTTTTCGAGGTTTTTGATGATGAGCGTCTTTGCTTCGTCCTGAGTAAGACCAGAGATGCGTTCCAGTTCTGAGCGGAGTGTCTGTTCTTTTTCTGAAAGAGTGGTCTCACGTTTTTGCATTTCTGCGACACGGAAGCCAAATTCTTTGTCGCGTTTGTCAAGTTCCTGACTGCGCTGGTCCAACAGCTCTTCTTTTTTGTTTACACGGCTTTCGTAACTCTGCAATTCCTTGCGGCGTTCACGATTTTCGCGTTCCTGCTGGTTTCGATCCTGAATGAGTTGTTCTTTCGCCTGCAGAAGCATTTCTTTTTTCTGAGCTTCTGCCTCTCTTATTGCATCCTGTCTGACCCGCTCGGCTTTTTGTTCCGCTGCGGAAAGTTGAAATCTGGCATAGAGCCAGCGAATAGTCCATCCAAGAACGATTCCTACAACAGGGAGCGCAATGTACAGAATAATCTGCGTCATAGTGTTCTCCTAAGTAGAATCATTCACCTAAAGAATAAAGCATAATACCCCGATTGTCAATGTCGTATTATAGAAAAAAACACTAAAATCAAAAAAAACTGCAAAATCTACAAAAAACCCTTGCCAAATTATGTTTTTGAAAGTAAACTTGTCTTAACGGTCTATGTGACCGAAAGGAGTACATCATGAAGAAACTTATGGCATTGGTTGCTGTTGCTCTCATCGGTATTGCAGGCGCTTTTGCATGGTCTGTTGGTGAAATCCAGGGTACCTGGCAGGACGCTAACTGGGACGCAAACTGGACATTCTCTACCGCTACAGACGGTGAAGGACAGATCGTTCTGACTCGCGCAAGCACTGGCGAAACCATTTACACTTTCAACGCTGGCAATACTGCTAACTTTGAAACAAAGGCAACAACAGACGGTTTTGTTCTGTCTTTCTACTGCAAAGACACAGAACGCGCTTATCAGTTCACAAAGCCGCTTACACTCGATGCTAACCTCAAGATGTTCATCGATCCCGATTGGACAACAGAGGACTACAACGTAACCATCACTTATCAGACTGCAGCTGCAGGTTTGCTCTAATTTAACGGTTACGCAAGCTGGGGGCTACTCTTTTGGGGGTAGCCCTTTTTTTTTGAATTAACTTGTGTTATGCTTTTGTTATGTATTCTAAAAACGATGTTGCACCCCGTCCACCCATGGGCTGGAATTCATACGACTATTACAACACTACCGTTACCGAAGAAGCGGTAAAAGCAAATGCAGACTATATGGCTAGTCACTTAAAGCAGTACGGCTGGCAATATGTTGTTATAGACATTCAGTGGTCAGACCCTAACGCTGGAAGTCAAAATCCTAAAGTTCAGTACATACCCTTTAGCTGGATGTGTGTAGACGAGTATTCACGACAAATTCCTGCACCAAATCGATTTCCTTCAAGCGAGGGAGGTAAGGGTTTTGCTCCCCTTGCAGACTATGTGCACAACTTAGGGCTTAAATTTGGTATTCACATTATGCGTGGTATTCCCAGGCGTTGTGCCGCAAACCATACAAAAATTTTGGGAACAGACATAACTGCAGACCAAATAGCTAATCCCTTTAGCATTAGCAAGTGGAACGGAGATATGTACGGAGTTGACGCTTCTAAACCTGGCGCAAAAGCATATTACGATTCACTGTTTCAACTGTATGCGTCTTGGAAAGTTGATTTTGTCAAAGTTGATGACATTTGCAATACCAACATGTATCCCGAAAATCCCTATTCCGCAGAAAAAGAAATAGAACTTATAGCTTCTGCCATAGAAACCTGTGGTCGACCTATGGTGCTTTCGTTAAGCCCAGGACCTGCTCCTATTCAAAAGGCATGGCATTTAGCCCAATACGCAAATATGTGGCGCATAACCGACGATCTGTGGGATGAGTGGCCTTTAGTTAAAGCAATGTTTGAACGTTGTGAAGTGTGGCAGCTCCATACCGCAAGAGGTTCGTGGCCTGACTGTGATATGCTGCCTCTTGCAAAACTGGGCAAAGGCTTTGGTTCTCAGTGGCAGTGTAGGCTTACCTTTGAAGAACAAAAGACAATGCTTACTTTGTGGTGTATGTTCCGCAGTCCCCTTATGATAGGCACCGATTTACCACAACTTGACCCAAAGACACTTTCGCTTTTGACAAACAAAGAAGTGCTTGCTGTTCAACAAAATGCACATGGAGCAAAACAAGTTTTACGAAATGAACATGACTGTGTGTGGGTTAGCTATGGACCAGGCTGTCCTGCTCATCCAGGATGTGTGTATGTTGCGCTTTTTAATCTTGATGATGAAAAACGTGATATCGCATTTTCTTTGGCATCGCTTTCTGTTTTGCCATCGAATCGTATGTACGAGGTTCGTAATTTGTGGGAAAAAAAAGATTGTTTTCCTTTGGCAAAAGATGCACTGCTTAGCGTAAGCATACAAGCTCATGGCTGTATGCTTTTTCGCTTACAGTAATTGACTATTCTCTGTTACCCTGAAGGTAGGTGTACCAGTAGAGAATACCAGTAAATCCAGCACCGCCAACTAAGTTACCCAAAGTGACGGGAATCATGTTGCCTACTAAAAAGCCAAACCAGGGCAGTTCAGCAAGAGGAGTTCCCCCCTGAACCATGGCAATAAAGCCTACGGGAATAAAGTACATGTTTGCTACACAGTGTTCGAATCCGCAGAGAACAAAGAGGAAGACAGGCAAGTAGAGTGCAATAATTTTTCCAGAAAGATCTGCACTTGCTGCCATAGAAATCCATACAGCAAGACAAACCATAAAGTTACACAGAATACCGCGAATAAAGGCGTCTCCAAAACCAAGGTTTACTTTTGTCCATGCAGTCTGAATAAAGGCTTGAGACAGTTTTCCGCCATAAAGGGGAGCAGAACTTGCAGGGTTTGCAATACTAAAGGCAATCAAAAATGCAATAATAAGGCTTCCTACAAAGTTTCCTAGGTACACAATAATCCAGTTGCGTAACATACCGCTTATTTTTGCGCGTTTTTGCAGAACAGGCATAAGCATAAGGTTGTTGCCAGTAAACAGTTCAGCACCGCCTACTAAAACCAAAGAAAGACCAATGGGGAAAACCAGTGCGCTTACAACACGGGCTAGAGCTGCAGACTCAATTCCAAAAGAAGCTACGGTACTGCCAATTCCACCCATGGCAATAAACATTCCCGCCAAAACTGACAGAACAAATATTTTTCCCGAGGGAAGCTTTGCTTTCTGGGAACCAAGATCAACATACAAACGGGCTATTTCAGCAGGTGAATTCATGAAAAATATCCTCCAGTAAATTCTTGCCTTTTGAGCTATACATAGTTTACAAGAATTCTGAAATATAATAAAGTAGAAAAAGGGAAAAACACACAATTTTGAGGAGTTTTTTTATGACACTGAAAGAGAAGTATGAACGCAGCCTTCAAGATTCAGAGAACTTTATTTCCGAAGAGAAAGTTAATTACACACCGTCTTATACGAAAGGAAAGGTGCTTGCAAAGTTCTTTAATGAAGAACTCGATTACACTGACATGAATGTGCACTACAGTTACCCAGTTGAAAAATTTGGTAAGGCAGAAGAGTGGGATCTTAAAGTTCGCTTTCAGTTGCGAAAATCAGAAATTAACCGAAACTCTCCACTTAATGCAGCTTTTGTTTTCCAGCACTTGTCTACACTTGCAGATTCTGAATGGGTTCGCGGTGAACCAACAGACAGTGATGCAAAAGAAATTATGCGCGGTATGCGTGACACTCTGCTTCCTATTCAGCCTGAACTGAACATTAAGTCTGTTATGGTAGAATGGGCACTGCATGTTCCTGACTGTACTGCTTTCTTTGTTAACTTCCTGTATCAGTATCCAGTCGAAGAAGAGCCCGAAAAAGAAGACACTTCTTCTGTCGCAATTACTGAAGATGTTCTGGAAGCACTCAGAAAAAAGAATTCCTAAAACGAAATTATTTCTTCAAAAGCGTGGATGGCAAAGGAATCGGTCATGCCAGAAATGTATTCTATAATGCACTTCTGATAGCTTTCCCAGTCGTCCACGTTAAACACTTCTTTTGTTTCATAACGCATCAGTTTCTTTTTGTCTCTTTCATTGCGCGGTGCATAGTTGGTGTAACGAATAAGCCAGTCTTCAAAAGTGGTGCTCAGTGTGGGGTAGTAGCGAAGGCAAGAAGATATGCGTCCGCTTTTTGCATAGGGTTGTGTTTTTATAAGAGTACGGTAAATGCAGCTCAACACTGATTGCGCATACTGCTGGAACTCAACCAGGCGCCAGTGATTGTAAATGTTACTAAAGCAAAATTTTTTTAGTTCTTTTATAAAAGAAAAATATGCATCGCTAAAACAAATTCCTTTTTCTGGAGAACTTTGTTCACACAAGTCGACAATCATGTCATTCATCAAAACCGTTGTGTTGATTGCTCTGCCACTTCGAATACGAGGACTAAAGCCTAATGTTTCTGCAACCAGTTGACGCAGTTCGCGGTAACTTCCCATGTCGAGAATGTGGTAAGCACGAGCATCTTCTATGTCACGCCCAATGAATGCAATTTTGTCGCTTACTTTTACAATGCAGCCTTCCCAGCTAAAGGGTTGCTGTGAACCTGGTTTTTTTATGTCGTACAAGTCCATAGCTTTGTCGCGGGGAACAATGCCCTGCTGATCTATTTCTCCACAGTGACAAATAAGTCCATCTCGTACTGCATAGGTAAGGTCGAGATTTTTATGTGTTCCGTTGGGGTCACTTAATGTTTCTATGTAATCTGCAAAAAAGAGACTGTTGCGTTCATGCCAGAATTTTTTCTGTGAAGATTTTTCTTTTCCTTGCATAAGCGCATTGAGTATGTCTTCGCCCGTGTGACCAAAAGGTGCGTGTCCTATGTCATGGCCAATTGCTATAGCTTGAGTTAGTTCAGTGTTAAGTCCTAAGTATTTTGCAATAGTAGCACTTACGCTTGCAACATGCAGTACATGTTCCATACGAGTACAGGTGTGGTCGTTGTGCGGGGCAAAAAAAACTTGTGTCTTATGCTTAAGACGACTAAAGGCTTGCGAATGTAAAAGTCGAGTGTAGTCTCGTTCAAATTCAGAACGAATGCCATTGTTGCGTTGGTAGAGAGAGTTTTCTCGTTTAACACTCTGCTGCCACTTAGGATTATTTTCGTCCATGCGTACTGATGCAAATGTCTGTTCCATGTTTTTAGTGTACGGTAAATTTTTATAAACCGCAAGACAAAAAAAGGCATCTGTGCTATTGTGAATATATGGATAAAGTGAAAAGTCAGCTTAGAAAAATAGTAAAAGAACGATTGAGTGCAATTCCTCAAGAAAAAAAACAAGAACTCTCTTATCTTGTATGCGAAAAAATTCTTTCTTCTGTTCAGTATAAAAATGCTCGTGCTATTCTTTCCTACATTCCTTTGGTGAATGAACTTGATGTTTCGTTAGTAAACAAGCGTGCTCTTGCAGACAAAAAAGTTTTAGCTTTTCCCAAGTGTGTTTGTCTTTCTGAAGAGCCGCTTCGTAACTCTTTAGATTTTTATGTGGTAGATGCAATGCGTCCGCTTTCAAGCCAAGTAGTGCAGGGCTTTTTGTGCAAAGAACCAGATGTTATGCGTCTTGAAAAATTTCAGCCTGCTTCTTTTAATAACGACATGCTTGTTTTAGTTCCGGGACTTGCTTTTTCTGCTGACGGTAAGCGCTTGGGTAGGGGCAAAGGTTATTACGATGGATTTTTAAATGAACTAAATGAACAAAAACTTCATGCGTATTTGCTGGGTGTTTGCTTTGGAGATCAAATCTTTGAAGACATTCCCTGTCAGAGTCACGACATGCGTCTTAATGCTATTGTTCAGAGTCCTTTGAGTAAGCAGTAAAGGGATGCTCTGGCAGTAAGGTTTTTGCATAAAAAAGTAATTGTTCTAAACTGAGTGTTTCTAAAAACAGATAGTCTTCCAAATACTGAGCTGCGTTTCCGTCTCGTATTCCTTCTTGAATTAACAAAGCGGTTCCTTCGTTTGTTCTTGTGTCAGAAAATGCGCTCACAATCCAGTCGCTTATTAACGAAAGCCCTTGTGGTTTTGACAAAAGTTCTAAAAGATGTGTTCTTGCATTTTGGTAAGCCTGATCAAATAAAGCTGTGTGTAAAAGAGAGTCAATGCTTATGCTTGCGTAAGGAAGTTGAGCTCTTGCTGCTTGAGCCTTTACTGTTTGTGACAGTTCTTCTTCCATAAGGTGTGAGAGTGTTTGAACCAGCGCATTTAAAACCTGTCGCTCAGAAGCAAGGTCTGGAGCACGAAAGAACATAATAACTGGATCTGAAAATTCTGTGGTGGGAACAAGAATAGGTGAATCTTCGCTTGCAAGTTCTGCGGGCATGTCGGTGGTAAATGTGTGGTTTAACTGAGCATAACAGGTTCCTGAATTTTTTTCGGGATGAGGAATTGGCTGGTAGGGGCTTCTAACAGTTTGCTCTTTGAGAGAACCAAATGTTTTTTGTGCAAGACTTACTGCACTTTCAGAATCTATGTCTCCAGTCATAACAATTGAATAGAGCGCTGCATCTAAAAGTTGTGTGTATGCTAAAGCAACAAGATTGTACTGAGCGTTTTCCAAAATGCTTGTGTTAGTGTCATAGAGTTTTTCATATGGTGTTCCCCGGAACAAAAGAGAAAGAGCTTGTGTCTGTAGTTGATTTGTCGTGTTTTGCAAGTATTGGTTTACTTCTGCTTTTTGTTCGTAGACTAAGTTATCTGCCATAACAGGTGTTATTTCTCCAAACACAACCGCATTGCATGTTGCAGTAAGACATGCTTCAAGATCTTCTTGATTACACTGAATGGTAATGTAAGAAAGGGTTTCTTCGGTCCACGCTTTAATGAGTGTCTGAGCAATGAAAGCATTTTTTAAGCGAAGTGCATTTATTTCTGCTTGAATGTTTGCGGCAAAAGCATTTACTAAAATGGTTCGTAAGTAGGGGGTACCGCTTAGTTTTCCGCCTTGAATAGCAAGAGAAACGGTAATTGTTTGCGAGTCAGGACTTGATTTTACCGTAAGTGGAATTCCGTTTGAAAGAGTTGTGCTATAAAGCTGCTCTTTGTTGATTGCATAAAAACGTTGGGCTTCTGTAATTGCCTCATCTGCAAAGTAGAGAGATGCAATTTTATTTTTTGCCTGTGTGCTTATTTTATCTTTGAGACCTTGAGAAAACTGCTTTAAAAAAGGACGCGTATACCAAGCTGCACTGTCATGTGTTACCAAAGTCCATCCTAATGAATCAAAAGATTTTTTTTGTGCTTCATAGGTTTTTGTGTTTACCAAAACAAAGACAAAGGGTTCTTCTGCATCAACTGCCGCTGCAAGTTCCGTATGAGAAAGAGAAAAAGAAGCTGTCTGCATGTCAAGAAAACGTTCGTAAAATCCGCCACTTCCATATTCAGCATTGTGTGACCAAAAATCACACAGTACTTGCATTGCTTGAACAGAGTTCCCCATGGTGCTTTTGTATGAAGCTTGTACTTGTGCCTGGGCTGCAACTAACTGTCTTCGCGTAAGATGAGCAGACTCTTTTGCAAGGGTAACAAAGCGTTCTGCCTGAGCTGCACTGGAACAGTCTTTTTCTTTTTGTGATTCTTCTGTTTGAACAAAAGAGTATGGCTCTTCCATGAGTGCTTGTAAAATGAGCCTTGCATTTCCACCTCTTTGTGTACTTGAACATGCAAGATATGCATCTGACCGTAATGCAATGAGCGGGTCTGAAAGAAGCCTTTGCGTGTATGTGGACGAAAGTGCATTGAAAGCAGCAGAAAGTGTGTCTGCTTGACTTGCACTTAATGTTACAAACTGAACAACAATTTGTGTTAATGCTTCAGAAAAAGAATCATCGGTTATAACAAATTTGCGTTTACTCTCTTTAGGAAGTTTTTTATCTGAGGGAACAAAAATAGCCTGTGCTTTCCATGAAGCAAAATGTTGTTCTACCATTTTTACAATGTCGCTTGCTGTTCGTGGAGTGGTAACAAAAAGTGCTGCATTCCCTGGAACATAAAGGCGGTCGCGTAACATAGTAACTTTTGTTCGTATTTCTTCTGCTGAATACTGAGCAAAGGCTGCAGGGTATGCACCAGAATCTTGTTTCCATGGTTGTTCAGAAAAAACGCGTGAATCAATTGCGCTGTTAATAAGACCTGTTGCTGTCTGTTCATAGGCAGAAAGTTCTTGGCTGTATGTTTGGTAAGAGTTTAGAATTTGTTCATCTGTGAAAGAAGAAAAAATACATTCTTGTGCAAGCAGTTCAAAGGCTTGGTCTGTTTTAGAAGCTGCGGCGGTTATAGTAAAGCTTGCGCTGTCTGCGTTACAAGAAGTATTTATGCGACTGTCTGCGTTTTCATCCACAAGACGAACATACAAGGGAGCAATGCCTGCATCATCTGCGGTTTGCGAAGAGTAGCCTGCTTTAACGGCAAGTTCAATAGTGGTAACTGCAACAGAGGAATCTTCTTTTATAAAAACAGTCAGTCCGTTGGAAAGCGTGTAGGTAGCAAAAGGTTCTGCACAAAAAACAGAAACCAGTGTGAAAAAGAAAAATGCCAGTAGAGAGGTAAGCTTTTTCATAAGCCTTAGTATAGCACTTATTGCATAAAGTGTCTGTAGCGCATATAATGGAATTATGGTAACGGTAAGTCTTTCAGCTGACTTTTCACATTTTCAACAAGCACCAGAAGAACTGTTGGCTCATAAGAGACATCTTACAGCAGAAGAAATTGCAGTTTTAGAAAAAAATCGCAACATTTCATCAGACCCCGAATGGAAGAATGTATATGTTTCAGACGGTGAGGGTTTGTTTGACCCAGAATGTATTGTTCAAAGTGAATTTGACGGTTGGGTTGTGTTAGGAAGTGTTAGAGCTGCAACGCTTAAATATCATGATCTTGAACTTAAAACAGGTATTTACCGTTCCATGTTAAGTCGCGTTTGTCTTGGCGATGACTGTGTGGTTAACAATGTAAGCTATTTGGTCAATTACCGCATTGGTAACCGCGTTATGCTTTTTAACATTCAGGAAATGTCTTGTACTTCTCACTCAAAGTTTGGTAATGGAGTTCTTAAACAAGGTGAAAGTGAAGATGTTCGTGTGTGGATTGGCGTAGGAAACGAAAACGGCAACCGTTCTGTTCTTCCCTTCGAAAGTATGATTCCCGCAGATGCGTATTTGTGGTCTCGTTACCGCGAAAATAAAGCACTTATGCAACGCTTTGTAGAATTAACTGAAAACGGAAACGACAAGTCTACTCCTACTTACGGAATTGTCTGCGATGATGCTGTTATAAAAAACTGTACGCTTATTAAAGATGCCAAAATAGGAAACGACGCTTACATCAAAGGTGCTTTCAAATTAAAGAATATCACCGTGCTTTCTTCTGCTGAAGAACCCAGTCAAATAGGTGAGGGTGTAGAACTGGTTAACGGCATTATGGGTTTTGGAAGTCATGTCTTTTACCAGGCAGTTGCAGTTCGTTTTGTAATAGGTCGTAACTGCCAGCTCAAATATGGTGCTCGTCTTTTAAACTCAGTGTTAGGAGACAATTCTACTGTTTCTTGTTGTGAGCTTTTAAACAATCTTATTTTTCCTTTTCATGAACAGCACCACAACTCTTCATTCCTTATTGCTGCAACTTTGCAAGGACAAAGTAACATTGCTTCGGCCGCAACTATTGGCAGTAACCACAATTCTCGTTCTCCAGACGGCGAGATGATTGCAGGTCGCGGTTTTTGGCCCGGTTTGTGTTGTGACTTTAAGTATGATTCTCGTTTTGCTTCTTTTGTGTTAGTGGCAAAAGGCAGTTATAAAAATGAACTGAACATTACCTATCCCTTTAGTCTGGTTGCCGCAAATCCAGACGGAAATGTTCACATTATTCCTGCTTACTGGTTTTTGTACAACATGTTTGCTATTGAACGAAACCGCTTTAAGTTTGCTGCTCGTGACAAGCGCGTGGTAAAAGTTCAGCACATAGAAACAGACCCTCTTGCTCCTGACACCATGCAAGAAGTTATTGCTTCTCTTGACCGCCTTATTCAACTTACATACCGTTGGCTTTTACTTGATAACGACACAATGCAAAAAATGACTGTTAGCAACACAGAAGCAGATGTTGTTCAGTCCTTTAGACAAAAGGCTTTTGCTGCTTCTTCTGAACAAGAAGGTTTGCGTATTGCCAAAGACTTTTTGCATCATGCTCAGTATACGCAGTTTATTCTTTCTGATGATCGCTGTCAGAAAAAATTAGGAGCACTTATTTACAAACCGCTGCAGGGTTACCGAGCTTACCGTCGCATTTTAAAATACTTTGCGGCAGATTGTCTTATAACCTGGTGTTCCTTCAACGGAAAAGAAAGTCTTGAAAACGAAGATCTTTCTCGTATAGAAACGATTCCACTGTATACAAAGTGGCTTAATGTGGGCGGACAAATTATAAGCGAAGAAAAAGTGCAAGAACTTTTTGAATTAGTTATTGCAAAATCAATCAACACTTGGAAAGAAGTTCATGCTTTCTATGATGAGTGTCAGAAAAATTACATTGACTACAAGGCTCGCTATGCACTCTTTGTTTTAGAGACACTGTACGAAAGACCCTTGCGCGATTTTACAACAGAAATTTTTGCAGACATTACTAACGATGTAGCTTATGTGGCAATGGAAATGCTTGAATCTTCTATTACGTCTCGCTCAAAAGATTATACCGATTTCTTTAGGTCTATTACCTTCCGCAACAAAGAAGAAGTGGAAGCTGTCTTGGGCAACATAGGTGACAATTCTTTCTTGCGTGAACTAAGAGAAGCAACTGACGACTTTAACACGAATTTGGAACGCTTGTTCAAAAAACTTCGTTTCTGAAAACATTCTTAAATTCTAAAAATTCTTGATTTTTTAGTAGATAAATCCTGTATTATCTGTTATAATGCAAGATATGGAAGCACTAACTGTTTTGCCGGGCAATCCCTTTCCCTTAGGGGCAACGGTTTGCAAGGATGGCGTTAATTTCGCAGTGTTCAGCAGAAACGGAACAAAAGTTGTTCTTGACTTGTTCCGCACTTCAGAAGACAGTGAGCCGTATACACAGATTGAGCTTAATCCTCAACAGCACCGCACGGGCGATGTGTGGCATGCCTTTGTTCCAGGTTTAACTGCCGGAACGCTCTACCTGTATCAGGTTGACGGACCTTTTGAACCTTTTGAAGGTCACCGCTTTAACTTTAATCAATTTTTGACAGACCCTTATGCAAAGGCTCTTACGCCTGTTTCTCTGTTTAAAAATCTTCCCCCAACGTATAAAACTCCCGTAGACAAAATGGACATAGAATTGTTCCAAAACCGTTCGCGGCTTTTTCCTAAGTGTGTAGTTATAGATGACGCTTCGTTCGATTGGGAAGGAGACAAACCCATAAATCGTCCGCTAAAAGATTCTGTCATTTATGAAGTGCATGTGAAAGGTTTTACTGCGGGGCGTGATGCAGGTGTTTCTGCTCCGGGAACATATCGTGGCTTTATAGAAAAAATTCCTTACTTAAAACATTTGGGCATTACTGCTGTAGAACTTATGCCCATTCACGAATTTGATGAATACGAAAACACAAATGTAAATCCTCGTACCGGTGAGCGCATGAAAAACTACTGGGGTTATAGCACTATGCAGTTTTTTGCTCCTAAGGCAAGTTATGCGCAAGACAAAACTCCCGGTGGCTGTGTAAATGAGTTTAAACAGTTGGTAAAAGAATTACACAAGGCTGGCATCGAAGTTATTCTTGATGTAGTTTACAATCACACTGCAGAAGGAAACGAACACGGCATTGCATTCTCTATGCGCGGATTCGAAAACTCAGTCTACTACACGCTCGTTGAACAACACAAAGAGTATTACATGAATTATTCAGGCTGTGGAAATACCGTTAACTGTAATCATCCTGTTGTTCGTGATTTGATTATTGATTCTTTGCGTCATTGGGTTTTGGATTATCATGTTGATGGATTCCGCTTTGACCTTGC
>DMQP01000150.1 GCA_003455655.1 Treponema sp.
AAGGATTTTTGCGGGGGGACAAGTATCAGACCCTTAAGGGTGTTACCGGAAGTGGCAAAACATTTACCATGGCAAAAATAATTGAAGCGGTACAGCGCCCTACCCTTATCATAAGCCACAACAAAACATTATCAGCTCAGTTGTACCGGGAATTTAAAACGTTTTTTCCAAACAATGCAGTTGAATACTTTGTTAGCTATTACGACTACTATCAACCCGAAGCTTATGTTCCTGCACGAGATCTTTACATAGAAAAAGACGCAGCTATAAACAAAGAAATTGATCAAATGAAAATGGCAGCAACATACAGTCTTATGGAAAGACGAGATGTTATTGTTATTGCAACCGTAAGCTGTATCTATGGATTAGGAATGCCCGAACTGTACAAGAGCATGCGCATTCATTTAGAAAAAGGAGAAATTCCCGACCTGCACAAACTAGGTATAGACCTTGCTCACATTCAGTATTCACGAAACGATGCTGTACTTGAACGAGGAACTTTTAGACGAAAAGGTGATGTTCTTGAAATATATCCTCCCTACATGGAGTTTGACGAAGCATACCGAATTGAATTTGACTTTGATGAAATATCACGAATACGCAGATTTAATGTCATAACGGGCGAAATCCGCGAAGAACTAGACGAAACGACAATCTATCCTGCAAAAAACTTTGTTGTTCCTCAAGACCAACTTACCATTGCAACAGAGCGTATTCAAAAAGAAATGGAAGAGCGTGTTGAAACATTGCGGGAACAAAAGAAAATGCTCGAAGCAGAAAGACTTAAAACTCGTGTCACATACGATATCGAAATGATGAAAGAAATGGGATACTGTTCGGGAATAGAAAATTATTCAGCTCCTATAGCAGGAAGAAAACCGGGTGAACCTCCTGCAACACTACTCCATTATTTTCCTGATGATTTTTTGTGTATGATAGATGAAGCTCATGTTACTGTTCCGCAGATTGGAGCAATGTACGAAGGCGACAGAAGTCGTAAGCAAAACCTCATAGACTTTGGATTCCGTCTTCCCAGTGCCCTCGACAACCGTCCTCTTAAAATAGATGAGTTCACCGCAAAAATGAATCAAGTCATTTATGTAACTGCAACTCCGCGCAAAGAAGAAATAAAACAAAGCACTCAAGTTGTAGAACAAATTATTCGCCCCACAGGATTGCTTGACCCTATTGTAGAAGTTCGTCCTACCGAAGGACAAATGCAAGACATTTACAAAGAAGTTCAAGAACGAATTGCAAAAAAAGAGCGAAGTCTTGTTCTTACACTTACAAAAAAAATGGCAGAAGACCTTACCGACTATTTAGTTGGTTTAGGCATGAAAGTAAAATACATTCACTCAGAAATAGACACATTTGAACGTGTTGAAATTTTGAAAGCACTTCGTTCTGGTGAAATTGATGTGCTTATAGGAATTAACCTTTTGCGAGAAGGCATTGACTTACCCGAAGTAAGTTTTATAGCCCTTCTTGATGCAGATAAAATTGGATTTTTGCGCAGTACCACTAGTCTTATTCAGATAATAGGTCGAGCTGCTCGTAACGCAGAAGGTAAAGTGGTTATGTATGCAGACCGCATGAGTGATGCAATGAAAGAAGCTATTGACGAAACAAAACGACGTCGTTCAATTCAAGAAGCATACAACAAAGAACATGGCATTACTCCAAAGACAATAAAAAAAGCTGTCGAAGACATTTTGGAACATCAAAAAGTAGATGCAGAAGAAAGCGCAAAACTTCAATTAGAAACGCTCAAAAAAACCGCAAATCTTTTTGTTCCCGCGCAAAGAAAAAAACTTATTGCTGCACTCAAAAAAGAAATGGAAGAAGCCGCAGACCGTTTGGACTACGAACAAGCAGCCGCTTTGCGAGATCAAATTTACGATATAGAAAAAACATACGGAAAGTGATAGACTTTTTTAAGGAGGCGAAACATCATGGAAAAAATCAACACATCATTGGCCCCTCAGGCAGTGGGACCATACTCACAAGCTATGGCTACAAAAGGCTATTTATTTTTGTCTGGTCAAATAGGCATAAACCCTGCAACAAACAAAATTGAAGGCAAAACAATTAGCGAACAGGCTGAACAAGCTTGTAAAAACATAAAGACAATTCTAACGGCAGCAGGACACGGCTTTGACCGCGTTGTTAAAACGACTTGCTATCTTACTGATATGTCTGCTTTTGGTGAATTTAATGCGGTATATGAAAAATATTTTACTTCGAAGCCAGCCCGCTCATGTGTCGGAGTTTGTTCATTACCGCTTAATGCACTGTGCGAAATTGAAGTTATCGTAGAGTGCAAAAAGCGTGACACAACCTCTGAAGAAGACGAAACGCTCAGCGGGCTGTTCTAAACATTACTTAAGGCGAAGGTTAAAGCCGTCTCGAATGTATGAAAGACGAGCAACAGCACCTTCCAAATCTTTTAATCCTGAAGGGGCACTGGTAACGGTAAGGGTAAGAACCGTATCGTTTCCGGTGCCTTCTGTTTTGTATGAACAAACAAGATCACCAAATTCGTAAACAGTTCCGTCCCGTGGGTCAGTAAAGTTTAAGTAAGCAGTAAGTGTTTTCTTTGATGTGTCGAAAACAGGTTTGTGACCGTCGGTTAACTGAGCATAGTATTCTGTTCCGTTAAAGGTAATCTGCATCATGTAACCTGTAATAAGGTAAATTGATGTAAGCGAAGGATTGCTTGCTGCACTGGGAGTATAGAACTGCAACTTTCCGTCTGTCAGTTTTGTAAAATCCTGTTTCAGTTGCAAAGAAGTATCTGACACTTCAACAGTGTATAAAACTTTTGTGTCAAACAAATAATCTGCTGTTGCATTGTATGAATCAAGAATCTGTTTTTGCTGATACTGAGTAAGGGGAGTTCCAACAGATGTGTAGTAGTCAGCAAGAATTTCAACTAACTGAACATACATTTCTTTTACCTGTTTTTTGTTCAGCGGAACTCGCTCCATCTGAGCATAATCTTCAGCAGTGCTTGCAGTAAGCAAATCAACAGGATCTTTAGGCAACCACTGAGATATTAGTTGAGCTGTCATTGTTCCTTCAGATGCATTGTAAGCATACTTGTAGGTAAGTTTTTCTGTAACAACACCTTCAGACTTTGCAGACAAAGTATAGGTATTATCAGTACCAAAATCAAAATTATACTCTAACTTAGAACCGTCAGCGTATTTAACAATCTGCTGGTAACTTTTACCCGCAAAGGAATTTCCGCTACCACTTTTTCCAGCACTTTCTGTAGTGGCACATCCAGCCAGAACAAATGCAGCAAGGCTCAAAGCACATACTGCAAGAAAAGACTTTTTCATGTTTCACCTCTTGACTGCATACTACTGTTTTATAGAGCTAAAATCAACTATACTAGTATCTAAGAAAGTTGCACCATCTGCGTATAGGCAGCTCGGAAGGATTCTTTTGCATTTACGAATGACTGTATAATTTTGGGGTCAAACTGAGTTCCGCTTGAAGCAACAATAATATCAAAAGATTCATCAAAACTTGCAGCAGCTTGGAAAGGTCTGTTTGTAGACACAAGGTCAAAAACGGTTGCTACCGAAACAACTCGTGCAGACAAAGGAATAGATTCTCCGCGAAGACCGCTTAAATATCCGCTTCCATCCCACCATTCATGATGATAAAGCGCAACATCTTTTGCAATCTGATAGTAAAGATCGTCTCCACTTACCATCATGCGATCAATCATTTGTGCTCCCATAGAAACATGAGATTTAACTGCTTCGTATTCCTGAGGAGAAAGTTGATCTGGTTTTTTGAGGATTTCTTCTGCTACGAAAAATTTTCCAACATCATGCAAAGGAGCAACTTGAACTAACTTTTCAATATAGTCATCGGTTAACTGTTCGGAATAAATACCGTCAGCTTTCATCTGTCTTAACAAAATGAGAGTGTAGTTACTTGAACGACGCATGTGGTCGCCCGAAGTTTCATCGCGATCGTGCAAAAACTGAATAGCACCAGAAACTGCTTTTGACCGCATGTCATTAACTAAAGAACGAGTACTTGCAATATCGCGTTGTAGTTTGTTATTTGACGCAGTCAGTTTAAGATTAGAGTTGTGATAGTTTGTTACATCATGCAGACGAAGAACGTATCCATAAACAGTTTCATCATGCACAATGTTTGAAATAAAGGGTTCAAAGACATTCCAATTTACATACACATAGCGCACATCTTCATGTTCAACTTCATTTACATGATCGGTGTAAATTGGTTCAAGCAGTTTTGGAAGAGGAGCAACATAAGGCGGATTCAATGCTGGTTTACACTCTTCAAACAAATCGGAACCACCCTTGTTTACGCGAACAACAGTACCTTCCGTGTTGATAATAAAAATAGGATCTTCAAGGGAGTCGACAACAGACTGATAGGCAATGTCTGAAAAAAGAACAAAATGATTGCGCACCGAAAAAACAGTAATTGCAATTTGCCCAAAAGCAAGCAGTATATTTGCTACACACCAAGGATTTCTTCCATAAAGAACCCACAGATGAACAAAGAGAACAATTTGCGGAACAAACATGTGAACAAAAAGCAGTTTTGCATTTTTTCGTGATGAAGGATTTTTTTCTTTTTTAAGTTTAAAGGCAAAGACCATGCAGTCAAAGATAAGAAAAGAAAGGTTAAGCACAGAACACACAATAAAGACTGCCATAGGTGTTCTTTCGTTTAAAGCAAGAACTACAACAAATTGAACGAAAAGAAAAACAGTAAGAGCAATTTGAAGCGGTTTTGGAATTTCAACAGAATACTCTGAAGCAAGAACAAAGACGGTTAAGAAAAGTACCAAAAGTCCACCAAAGAACTGAAGAATAGAACCTGGCGTAAAAGCAGTAAATCCGTCATAAAAGACTGAAAGTGAATAACCTATTTGGAATAAAAGCTGCGCAAAAAAAACATAAGAAAGGTTGCGCAATTCTTTTCCCGAGCGATGCACATAGAGAACTGCAAGACATACAAGAGCCGTTATGACACTAAAGGCGCAGGAAATATAATCAAACATTTTTACCCTCTTTCTTTAATTATAAAGGCAGAAGTGCCAAATGTCTATAGAAAAAAAAAGAAGGGGCTGTCCCATAAGTTACATTAGGAACAACCCCTAAAAGTTAAACAAAACTTACTCTTTAACTCCAGCTGCACCCATGCTCATCATCATTGCCTTTTGAGTAAAGATAAAGAAGATAGCAAAAGGAATAGCTATAATAAGCGAACCTGCTGCGAAGTTTGTAAACTCATTCTTTTTGTCAGTAACAAAAGAGAACAAACCTAATGCAAGTGTCTGCTTTTCAGTTGAACGCAAGACCATCTTAGGGAAGATAAAGTCCATCCAGGGACCGGTAAAGCTTGAAATTCCCAAGAACGTAATAATTGGTTTGGTTATAGGAAGAATAATGGTTGTATAGATTCTGAAGTGACTTGCACCGTCAATACGTGCTGCTTCATCCAAACTCTTACTAACCGTATCCATATAGCTTTTAACCATCCACGTATTATATGGAATGTTTCCTGCTACATATACTAAAACCAGACCCCACAGAGTATCCAAGCCACCAATACGAAGCAGAATAACATAAATTGCAATCATGCCTACGAAAGACGGAAAGACTTGCAAAACCAAAAGACTCATCAGCATTGATTTTTTGAACACAAACTTAAAGCGACTGAACACATAGGCACTCAACGAAGAAATAACAATCGTTAAAGCAGATGTCCAAATGGCAATAATAAATGTGTTTTTAAACCACTTCCAATAAGCAGTTTTGGTAAACAGATAGGTAAAGTGTTCAAAAGTTACGCCTTTACCAAAGGGCATAATGGCAAGGTCGGCAATACTGTTTCCCGGAGAGAATGCGGCACTGACCGTATAGACCAAAGGATAGAACACAAAAAACGAAATAAGAATGAACAGAAGGTAAATAACACCCTTGTTGATAGCTTCGACTGCATGATAATTCTTTTTCATACTTCACCTTCCTTGAATGCTTTTGTCTGACGGAACTGGAAAATGGCAAAGGGAGCAAGAACCACAAAGATAAGCACTGCAATAACAGAAGCATAGTTGTACTTAAGCAGAGTAATGGTAATCTTGTAAATCCATGTAACCAAAATATCGGTACCACCAGCAAGCGTTGTCGTAGAGTCGGCAACCGTCGGATTTCCTCCTGTAAGGAAGAAGATGATTCCAAAGTTATTGATGTTATGAGTAAAGCTCATAATAATAAGCGGCATAGTCTGATACAGAACCAAAGGCAGTGTAATGTGACGCATAACCTGACTGTTTGTTGCACCGTCAATTTTTGCAGCTTCAAACAAGTCGGCAGGAATAGCGGTCATAGTTCCCATGGTAAGCATCATAAAGTAACCAAAGCCCGACCACAAGTTAATGACAATACACATTATTTGGGCAAGCGTTGCATTACCTAACCAAGGAATAGTTGCCTCAGGTCCCAACAAACCGATTGCTCTGAGTGTTACATTTATTGTTCCGAATGTTCCATTAAGTAAGTTTTTCCAAACCAACATGGTAATAACCGCAGGAACCGCATAAGGAAGAATAAAGATAAAACGGAATATGGGTGCAAATTTAATTTTGCTGTTATGAAGCTGAACAGCAACAATAAGTCCACCAAAGTAACAGGTAACGGTAGAAAGTACAGCCCACACTAAAGTCCACAGAGCAATGCGTCCAAATCCAATAGACCAGTTTGAACCACTACCCATAAGTTCTTTGAATGTCTGAAGACCAACCCAGTCTACAGTGTTGTTCGGCGGAATATGATTAGGTGCTGAATAGTTTGTAAATGCAACACAAATACTAAAGACCAGTGGCACTACAACAAAAATCAGCAACATGATTACACAAGGAGCAAGACCTGCTAAGGGGAAAGCACGTCCTGTTACTTCTTCTACAGAAGCTTTTTGAGACTTATAGCGTCCAGTGCGACAGTAGTCAGCATAAGACTTTTGAGCAGACCGTACTGAAATAACATAGAGCGCAACAAAAACAGCAATGATTGCAAGAACAATAATTCCGTCAATCAGCATGAAAATTGAATTGTCGCGCATTTTTACAGGAACATCCGGCTGCGGAGAACCGAGCGTTACCAGCTGAATAAGTTTTCGGACAGTCATTGGAGACAGAACAAGGAAGACCACTTCTACAAGGGCAAAAAGAGCACCCTTTAGGTATTCCTTCAAGCAGACAATGTGTGACAGTCCCATAAAAGCACAGGCTAAGCCCGTTACTTTCTGTTTTGAACTTCCATCGGTTTCTAACCGCATAGATGACACCTCTTGTTTAGCAAAAAAAGAAGCGGACAGGCTTACGCAAAAGTGCCTGTCCGCCCAACAGGATTCAGTTGTTACGGCAAATTACTTGCCAAGAATTGCGGCGTTACAAGCGTCCATTTCTTTCTGAGCGTCTGCACCGTCCCAAATGTTTTTAGAAGCATTACCCATTGCTTCCCAGAACTGTCCCATTTCAGGAATTGAGGGCATGGGGAATGCATAGTCAAGCTGTGCCAAGAAACCAGGCATATACTTGCTGCTTACTTCAACATTGATTGAAGGCATAGCACCAGTCAAGTCGAAGCGAAGTTTCTGCATTTCGGGGCTGATAAGGAACTTAGCGAAATCAGCAGCTTCTTCTGGATGATCAGAGTATGCACTTACGAACATAGCGCGTGTACCGCTGAATGAAGCAGCAGGTTTTGATTCACCAGGTAAAGAAGGAATTGCTGCAACACCAAAGTTGATTCCAGCATTTTCAAAGTTAACAACGTTCCACAGACCAGTGATGTGCATTGCTGCGTTACCAGACTGGAATGCTGCGTCACAGATAGAAGTTCCCAAGTCAGCTGCAGGTACATTAAGTACAGTGCGCAGTTTCTGGAATTCTTTCATACCGGCAATAGCATCTGCGTTGTTAAGACAAGTGTTTGTTGTATCTGTTCCAGAAGCACCAAAGAGGCGGTTTCCGTTACCAGTGGTAAAGAGGATTGTGTAGTATGCGTTTCCAACATCCATAACAAAACCGTTTTTACCAGGGTTTGAAGAATTGAATTTCTTTACCCAAGCAATAAGGTCATCCCATGTTTTGGGAACATCAGATTCGCTGATAAGATCCTTATTGTAGAAAAGAGCGTATGTTTCTGCAGAAACAGGGTATCCGTACATTGTTCCGTTGTAAGTAAGAGCTGTAGAACATGCACCAAGAACCTGACTCTTTACAGAAGCAGCATCTACTGTAGGAAGAACATGGCCACTAGAAACCAGTTCACCCAGTTTGTCATGAGGAGCTGCAAACAGATCAGGACCTACACCAGCAGGACCGTCAAGCGCAATCTGTCCAGAAGAATCGCCCAGTTCTACGTTTACAAACTTAATTGTAACATTGGGGTTCTTTGCAGTGTAAGCTTCGCCAGCCTGTTTGATGAACTCATCAGGACCGCTCAAAGATTCCCAAACTGTCAAAGTAACAGCTTCTTTCTTTGCAGAACCTTTGTCCTTTCCATTACAACCAACAACGGCTGCACCGAGCATAAGTGTGGCTGCAATAATAGCACCACCCTTGAGCACTTTCTTATTCATATTTTCCTCCTGTATGAATAATCACCTTGTTTATTTTTCCCGTACAGAACGGGATGATTCCCTAATTTTTACCTGAAAACCAACTGGTATTTTTTTGGCAACAGGTCGATCTTCGATGATGTCCAAAAGCGCATTTCCCGCAGTAGAACATAAGTCCCACGCACTGACACTTAAAGCCGTTACGGGCGGAACATGTGTCTTTAGTGCTTCACTGTCATAGCAAGAAACAACACGCACAGAACCAGGCACCGAATACTCGTTCTTCTTAAGCCAGGACAGTGCCTTTATGCAAATAACATCATCTATGCACACAATGCACTGAGGTTTTTGCGACATACACTGCAAGAGTGCCGCAGAAACATCCTGAACGGTTTGCAAGTTCCAGTGTTCAGAAAGAAGTTTTATTCCACTTCCCTCACACGCCTGAACAATACCTTCGTAACGCAATCGATTAACTTCATGATCACGGTTACCAGCAAGCAAGACCAAACGTTCTACACCAGAATCCAACACAAGACGCGTCAAATCGTAACAACCGGCAGACTGGTCGCTGTCAATCTGATACACTGAATCATCTTGAACAGTTCCCAACACTACAAACGGAAGCGATTCACTTTGCAAAAAAGCAAGTGCCGCATCATCTTTAACAAGACGGGTAAGCACCACACCATCAACCTTACGGTGACGAACAAGACGCTCAAGCGAAGAAACATCAGAACCGTCAACAATGGAAACAACAGTGTCGTATCCACGTTCAGTAAAGGTTTCTACAAGCCCCGTCAAACATTCTTGAAAAAAAGGCATGTCACCTCTGTCAGCATCTCGTGGAATAACCACAGCCGCATTGTAAGTGCGATTAGACGCAAGGGCTCGTGCCGAAGAATTAGGTATGTAATGGTGCCGACGTATCCAGTCTTGAACTCTATTGCGAGTTTCATCACCGATGCGACCTTTTCCGCTTATGACGCGCGACACCGTAGATTTGGAAACACCAAGTTCTTCAGCTATGTCCGCTATCGTCATTGCGTGGGCCTGAAGCTCTTCAGAACCCTGGCGCACATCTTCCATACCGTACTCCATTTCAAGAATTGAGCAACCGCTTGCTCATATTTGTAGTGTAAGCCCACATTTAAAATCTGTCAAGAAAAAATTTTCAAATTTTTAAAAAATTTGGAAACGATACCGAAAACGATTCTTACTCAGTGGAAACGATACCACAACTCTAAAATCTCCATAATCTCGCATAAAAGCTCTTAATTCTACTGTTCAGAATTAAAGATAAATTCCCTTGCGCAAACTGTTGCTCTCGCTTTTAGAGGGATTTTGCGCAACTATTTGCGCAACTTTTGACCAAAAAGACAAAAAAAAGGATGCA
>DMQP01000121.1 GCA_003455655.1 Treponema sp.
GTAAAGAAAGTGTAGGAGTTGTCAGTCTATGGCACAAAGTGTTTTTAGAGCTAATCAGGTTACCTCAAAAAAAGATAAAGTCCTTCTCAAACTGACCCGTGAATTTGCTCCTCCTGTTGTAGAAGTAGAGGAAGAAGTTCCTGAATACACAGGTCCTACTGCAGATGATCTTCGCCGTGAAGCAGAAGAGTTTAAAAAACAGTGGGAAGCAGATAAACAAGATCTGATTGCAAAAGCACAGGAACAAGCAGATGCTGTTGTAAAAAAAGCAGAAGAAGCCGCTTTTGGTATTGTAAAAAAACAGACTGACCAAGCTCAAGTTATAAAAACTGATGCAGAAAAACAGGCAGCCAACATTATTGCAGAGGCAGAAGAAAAAGCTCAGAAAATTATTTCAGATGCAAAGAATGAAGCTCAGTCTGTTTTGAATAAAGCAGAAGCAGATGGTCTTGCTCAAGGACGCGACAAAGGTTACGCCGAAGGATACGAAGAAGCAGACCGTTTGATAAAGCGTTTGCATACAATGGTTGAAGCAGTTGGTGCAAAGCGTCAAGAAATTCTTGATTCAACAGAACAGCAAATTGTTGAACTTGTTCTTTTGATGACACGCAAAGTTGTTAAAATTCTGAGCGAAAATCAAAAGAGTGTTATTCTTTCTAATGTTGTTCAAGCGCTTAAGAAAGTGCGTGGTCGTGGAGAAATTGTTCTTAAAGTTAACCTAGCAGATGTGCAGCTTACCACAGCACACATAAAAGATTTTATCCGTGAAGTAGAAAGTGTAAAGGCAATCACCGTTGTAGAAGACAGTTCTGTCGAAAAGGGTGGTTGTATTGTTGAAACAGACTTTGGTGCAATTGATGCACGCATTTCTTCTCAGCTTTCAGAGATTGAATCTAAAGTGCTTGAAGTGGCTCCCATTAAGTCAATCAGTAAATCTGATATGCTGGGTGCAGAAGCCTAACGGAGTAAGCAGTGAGCGCCTTCTTCGACAAATACATTCACAACATTCAGGATGTAGATCCCATAAAATATACAGGAACCGTTACTGCTGTTAAAGGCATGTTGGTACAAAGCCACGGTCCTCGTGCGATTATTGGTGAAATTTGTACAATCAAAATAGACAGTTCTAAAACCTCTGTTCTTGCAGAAGTTGTTGGTCTTGAAGGTTCAACTGTAAACTTAATGGTTTATGGTGAAACAAAAGGCATTGAATATGGTGATGAAGTTATAGGAAGCGGTCATGTTCTTGAAGTGGGTGTTGGACCTGCTCTGCTAGGACGCGTCATTGATGCAACCGGAAAACCCTATGACGGTAAGGGCGAAATTATTCCCGAAACATATTATCCTGCTATTGCTTCTCCGCCAAATCCCCTTGAACGTCGTGACATTGATACGCGCATCATTACAGGTGTTCGTGCCATAGATTCTTTGTTGACTGTTGGTAAAGGTCAGCGTATGGGCATTTTTGCAGGAAGTGGTGTAGGTAAGAGTACCATCATCGGTATGATTGCTCGCAATACGAATGCAGATATAAATGTCATTGGTCTTATTGGTGAACGTGGTCGCGAAGTTATGGATTTTATTAAACGAGACTTAGGTCCAGAAGGTCTTAAGCGTTCTGTTGTTATTGCAGCAACAGGTGATCAACCTTCTATAGCTCGTCTTCGTGCCGCTTATGTTACTACCGCCGTTGCAGAATATTTCCGCGATCAGGGTAAAGATGTTATGCTTATGTTTGACAGCCTTACTCGATTTGCTCATGCTCAGCGTGAAATTGGACTTACTAACGGTGAACCTCCAGCTCAGAGAGGGTATCCGCCAAGTGTTTTTGACATGTTACCTAAACTTTTGGAAAGACCAGGAACAAATGCCAAAGGTTCTATTACTGCTTTTTATACCGTTCTTGTAGATGGTGATGATATGGATGAACCTATTACCGACAAAGTTCGTGGTACTATTGACGGACACATTGTATTAAGTCGTGCTCTTGCGCAAAAACAACATTATCCTGCAATTGATGTTTTGCAAAGTATAAGCCGTCTTTCAAAAAGAGTAACAGGAAAAGAAAGTCTTAAAGCAGCAACTCAAGTGCGTCGTTGGATGGCAACCTATGCTGAACAAGAAGAAATGATTGTTGCGGGTGTATATCAAAAAGGAAATTCTCCTGAAGTAGATGAAGCTATAGACAAACATTCAGCAATAGAAGAATTTTTGTGTCAGGAAGAATATGAAGCTTGTAACATTGAACAAACACTGCAAAAACTTTCGCAAGTAAGTGGTGTTGAAATTCCCGAAGAAGAATGTGCAGACAAACCAGCTTCTTACCGTCGTACCAGTGCAGAACTTGCTGAAGAACAAAAGACTAAAGTTGAATGAAAAAATTTGTTTTTTCTATGCAGAAAATTCTTGACCTCAGAGCCTTTGAACAGTCTCAGGCGGAACTGGAGTTAGGAAAAGTTAATGCAGAAATTGCCCGTATTCAAAATGAACTTAATGCTATTGCTGCTTCTCGTGTTTCAGTAACTAAATCTACAGACGCCGTTTCTGGAGACTTTAGTCTTTATGCGCAAACACAAAACTACTTTGCATTTTTAGACCGCCGCCAAGAAGAGCTGTTTGAACAAATGGCACAAGCTCAATTACTTGCAGAACAAAAGCGTGAAGTTGTTAGAGAAGCAATGAAAAAAGTAAAAGTGCTCGAAAAACTGCGTGAGACAAAACTTTCTCAATGGAAGAAAGAGCGTCTTGACCAAGAAGAAAAGGCCATGGACGATGTCGTCACTGCAGCTTTCAATGAGCGTTAGTACTTAAAGGCAGATCCACCTATAAACTCACGAATAATAGATTGATCCGGTACTGCTGTTGCAGGAATAGTCGAGAAGTAGCTTAAGAAGTTTAACAGTCGGCTTGCTTCTGCATATTCTTTTTGCAAAGGACTTACACATCGCAACAGAGGATCCGCATACACTTTAAGTACAGGAATTTCGTAGTCCAAAGCAGTATTAAGCATAGCATCTGCATTGTTCTGGAAGGGGAATATGTGTAATCGTTCTCCTTTTTGAACACTGTCCCACATGCTAATAGTGTCGGCTGCACTCTTTCCGCGGAAGTTAGAATCTCGTACAATGCGTCTTATAAGGCGGTTGTCGCTGGTTGCAATGCGGTTGTGATCGTCAAGGTTAAGCTGTGTCAGTGCAGAAAGGTAAATCTTAAATTTTTTGTCTGCACTAATAAGCGGAGTAAGCTTGTCGTTTAAGCCATGAATTCCTTCCATAACAAGAATGTCGTTTTTGGCAAGAGTCATTGTGTTGCCCTTGAAGTAGCGCGAACCAGAGTGGAAGTCGTAACTGGGAATTTCAACACTCTTTCCTGCGAACATGTCCAAAAGATTTTTGTTTAAAAGTTCAATATCCAAAGCTTCAAGACATTCGTAATCGTAGTTACCGTTTTCGTCTTTAGGGGTTTGTTCACGACCTACATAGTAACAGTCAAGGCTTATAACTTTAGGTCTATATCCTAATGCTTCAAGTTGCAGTGCCAGTTTTTTACTGGTTGTTGTTTTTCCCGAAGAAGAAGGACCTGCAATAAGAACAACCCGTGCGTCTTTTCTTTCGTGAATTTGATCTGCAATTTCTGCAATTCGTTTTACCTGAAGTGTTTCGGTAATGTTTATAAAGTGATTTACCTTTCGGTCATGAATAAGCTGGTTAAGAGAAGAAGCAGAGGTAACTTCCTGTTCGCGCCCCCACTGTTTATACTTGCGGTAAATTTCAAAGAGTTTAGGCTGATCTTCAAAGGGTGCAAGAACATCGGGTTCTCTTCCTGCAGGGAATCGAAGTAAAAAGCCTTCGTGGTAGGGAACTACATCAAATGTTTTTAGGCTACCAGTTGAACTTGCAAGGGGTTCGACATAGAGGTCTGCAAAATCTTCAAGAACATTTACTTTAAGTCGGGCAGGAGAACGATAGTTGAGCTGTTTGCGCGTTTCTACCAAACCCAGTTTTTCCAAAAGTTCACAAGCTTCACTGTAAGAAATAACTTGTGTGTTTATGGGTAAGTCTGCATCAATAAGTTTTTGCATTGCTTCTTTAAGAGACGCAATTTGTGCTTCTGATAAAGGGTCTCCGTCTATGGTGTAGTAGTAACCGTGACCTAAACTGTGACCTACTAACAGTCTTCTACCGGGAAAGAGTCGGTGGGCTGCTGTAGCCAGTAAAAAGCAGAGAGAGCGTCGGTAAATAGCGGCACCTTCTTTTGTGTCTATGTACACAGGCTGAACACTTGCGGTAACGTTTATAGGTGTGTTAAGTGACCATAGTTCGTTGTTAACCAAAACAGCAAGAATATGACGCTTTGATTCTCCAAAACGATGGATAAATGTAATGGGAGTAATTTGTTCCTGAGCGGAAATAGTTGAATTATCGGGTAATGTAATGGTAATGTTCTTCATTCTTCCATTATAAACCCGCTCTTTTGTTTTTGCAAATGAAAATTACTCGGTATTGGATTTGAACCAATGACTTCCACCGTGTGAAGGTGGCACTCTACCGCTGAGTTAACCGAGCAAGTAAAATCAGTATAGTTATCGCTGTTTTTTCTGTCAAGACTGGTGCCCCTTGAGAAAGAGTGCTTTTTTCTATATACTGATGCCACATTTTTTACAGGAAGAAAGACATGCTTAAGAACATGCGGAACATCGGCATTATGGCTCATATTGATGCCGGAAAAACAACAACAACAGAACGTATTCTCTATTACTCAGGAAAAATCCATAAAATAGGTGAAATTGACGACGGTGCAGCAACTATGGACTTTATGCAGCAAGAACAAGAAAGAGGCATTACCATTGCTTCTGCTGCTATTACTACAGAATGGAAAGGTCATCAAATAAACATCATTGATACTCCCGGTCACGTGGATTTTACTGCAGAAGTAGAACGAAGTCTTCGTGTTCTTGACGGAGCAGTTGCCGTTATTTGTGCAGTTGGTTGGGTTCAGCCACAGACAGAAACGGTTTGGAAACAAGCCGACGAATTTTCTGTTCCCCGCATTTGCTTTGTTAATAAAATGGATCGCGTTGGAGCTGATTTCTTTGGCGCAATGAATGATGTTCACGAAAAATTTAAATGCGATGTTGTTCCCCTTACTATTCCCTGTGGACAAGGCGGAGATTTTGACGGTGTTATAGATCTTTTGAACATGAAAGAAATCCATTGGGACGCAGAAACAGAAGGTGAAAAATTTACCGTTGGTGACATAAGCGATTCTTTCCGTGAACTTGCAGACCAGTGGCATGACAAAATGCTTGATGTTGTGTGTTCTTCTGATGATGAGCTTGCAGAACTGTATCTTGATGGAAAAGAAATTCCTGTTGACCGTCTTAAATCTGCAATTAGAACTGCTGTTCTTTCGCAAACATTTGTTCCTTTCTTGTGTGGTTCGAGCCGTCACAATCAGGGCGTTCAGTGTCTTATGGATGCAATTGTTGACTATCTGCCTTCACCAGATGAAGTTCCCCCAGCAGCAGGTATTCATCTTAAAAAACATGATGAGCAAGAAAAAGTAGAGGTTCCCTGTGACCCTAACAGTAAAATGCCTTTGGGTCTTGTCTTTAAAATTACCTATGACCGTGAAGCCGGTATGCTCTGTTATGTGCGCATGTATTCAGGAAAAATTTCTACTGGTACACAAGTTTACAATGTGGGTAAGAAAAAGCGCGAACGAGTTAACCGTATTCTGCGTGTAAATGCAAACCACATGGAACAGATGGACAGTGTAAGTGCAGGTGATATTGCAGTTTTTGTTGGACTGAAACTTGCACAAACGGGAGATACCATTGGTAGCGAAGGTATGCCTGTTTTGCTCGAAAATCTTTCTTTCCCAGAGCCTGTTATTTCTATTGCAATTGAACCAGAAACAATGAGTGACCGCGACAAACTGGTTCAGACACTTGATGTGTTAAGTCACGAAGACCCCACTTTTACTCATCGCGATGATGAAGAAACAGGACAGATTGTTATTAGCGGAATGGGAGAACTACACCTTGATGTTTTGGTAACACGCATTCGTGATGATTTTAAAGTGCAGTGTCGTGTTGGTGCACCTCAAGTTACTTACCGTGAAGCCGTTACTTCAAGTGCTGACTACACAGAAGAATACAGTCGTGTTCTTGCAGGAAAAGAAAATGCCGCAACGCTTACTCTGCATGCAGAACCGCGGGAAACAGGCAGTGGTAACCAGTACACCTGCGAAGTTCGTAATGCTGAAATTCCTGCTGAATTCTTTGATGCGGTTAAACAGAGTATTGAAAGTTGTTTTGCCAGTGGAATTAAATTTGGTTATCCTTGTACAGACACACAAATTACTCTTACCGATATTCAGTACAATGAACTTACCGCAACAACCTTTGCATACGAAGCTGCAGCGGCAGAAGCATTCGATAAAGTTTGTTCTGCTGCAAACCCAGAAATGCTTGAACCAGTTATGGCAGTAGACATTCTTTGCCCTGCAGAATTTGTCGGAGACGCAATGAGTCAAGTAACTCAGCGTGGCGGTATGATTACCAGTATGGAAGAAAAACCTGGTGTTAATGTTGTTCACTGTCAGGCTCCTATGGCAAAGATGTTTGGCTTTTCAACAACGCTTCGTTCGGTAACACAGGGTAGAGCAACCTTTAGTATGGAGTTTAGTCACTTCCAGAAAAAGATGTCCTAATGTTTAGGAGAAGTATGCAGATGCAAAAACGCTTTAAGAAATTTTTTTGTTTAGTCTTTGTCCTTTGCGGGCTGTCTGCGCTTTCTGCTCAAAATGTTTTGTCGTCAATACATCATCAAAAGGAAGCTTCAGAAATTCCTTGGTTTGAGTTTGAAAAAAGTCAGTCTGTGTGGGGAGGTCTTGCACTCAACTCTCACACTTCGTATGAACCCTACATACTCTCTTTCCAGGGCTTATACCATCTTGAAATGCAACACCTAGCTCTTACTGCAGGACTTCAGTTTGCAAAAGAATGTGTTCAGCTTTCAAGTGAAGTTGTTTGGTATCCTGTTCAGTTTGAAAAAATGCGTGCTGGTTTAGGAACTTCGGTTAACTTCTTTTTTGACAGTGTATATGCCTTTGAACTGAATTTGCTTCCGGGGGCATACATGGAGTGGCGACCTTGCTCATGGTTTTTGTTCACCATGCATGTAAACTATTTGTTTAAGACTCGTGCAATTTATGCTGTTGCTGGCGATATAGGCATGCTGAACAATCACTCTGCAGCAATTGGTTTTAGATGTTCATTTTATGTTCCAGGGGGATTTACTTTTTATCTTGCTGGCGATGCCGATGAATTGTTCCGTTATATGATTTTGGGAATTCCCACTTTTACCGCTGGTGCTGCCTACAATGTAGACCGGTTGACATTTGCACTTGAATTAAATGTTCGCTTTATAGATTTCTTTACGCTTTCTGCAACTTGTGAAGGTATGGAAACGCGTCTTTTAGTGGGGTATCGTTTATGAAAGTAAAACCGTTTTTTGCATCATGTCTTTTTAGCTTTTTTTTGTGTTTGGCTTTTACTTCTTGCGACTACAACTTACAACAGTTTTTGTATAGAGACAATTCAGTAGAAGACCGTTTGACAGGCCTTTCTGCTTCAACACTTTCAGGTTCATCTCTTCCTTCACCTTTGAACAATACATACAAAGTTGCAATCATTACTGATGTTCATTTTGGTGCTGGTGAACGGGGAACCCTTGATGCCGACTTTATCGCTTGGGCAAATGCACACAATATGGCCTTTTGTATTTGTTTGGGAGATGTTGCGGAACATGGCGCAGAAGCTGAATACAAACAGTATGCTTCTTTTGTAACAGATGTAAAGGCAGTGCTTACAACTCATAAAGTGTATTCAACTGTTGGAAACCATGACTTGTACAGTGACGGTTGGAAGTGGTGGAAAAAGTATGTTAACACAGATTTTAACCTAGACACTTCATTTTATACCTTTACCGCTGGCGGTTTTTCTTGGTACTTCATAGATTCTGCAAGTGGAACTTTGGGAGTCTCTCAGTTTAAAGCACTAACAGCACGTATGGAAGAAGATTCAAACCCAAAAATTGTTTTGTCCCATTTCCCCCTCTATGCAGATGGTGCTTACAACGCAAGCTATCCAACTTTGCAAAATTCTATGGAAACATCACGCCTTATAGATTTGTTTGCCCGCAATAATGTTAAATTCTTTGCGTCTGGACATTCACATCACTGGGCACAAAAAAGTTTTGGTTCCTTCTACGAAGTGAATTTTACCGGTTTTAATGCAAAAAAATCTTGGGGCTATATAGAAGTAGATGCTACAAGCGGACAAGTCATAGCTTATGACAAAGATGGTAAGCGCTTACTGTAGCCGATTTACAATTTTTTGAGTATATTTGAAACATGAAAGATAAGACAGAACAAGTAGAGCCGGAAAATCTGCCTGCAGAACAGCAGTTTCCCAATAAATTATTTTTGATTCCCATAGCAGGTCGCCCTATATTCCCAGGTGTCTTTACGCCTCTTATGATAAGCAACAGCAATGCTGAAGATGCCAAAGTTGTGGAAGAAGCTTATGAAGGTGATGGTTTTATTGGCATTGTTATGCTTAAAGACGAAGTTGAAAAACCTTCTGTAAACGATTTGTACAAAGTAGGAACCGTTGCCCGTATTATTAAAAAAATCAATTTACCCGACGGTGGAGTAAATGTCTTTGTGTCTACTTTGCAGCGCTTTAAAATTCGCAAAACCCTCAATTCTTCTGGACCTATGGTTGCAGCTGTTGAGTATATTGAAGACGA
>DMQP01000066.1 GCA_003455655.1 Treponema sp.
GTCATGTTCTTCAAGTGGGAACACCTTTTGAAATTTACGAAAGCCCAGCCACACAGTTTGTTGCACAGTTCATTGGAGAAACAAACCTGTTTGAAAGCACTGTCGTAAAATGCGAAGAATACAAAGCTGCATCTGGCGACACTGAATACAATGTAACACTCAACACTCCCGCTTTAGGCATGCAAGCACAGCTTACTGGCGAAACAACCGCAATGCGCGAAGAAGACAAAAACATTTTGGTTACTGACTACGAACACACAAATGAAGGACAGAAAGTTGCCTTTACAATTCGTCCCGAAAAAATTCGTATTACTACTGAAGAACCAAAATTTGCAGGACGCAAAGACATCAATGTGTTCAAAGGTGTTGTTGAAGAACCAGTCTACACGGGCTTCCAGTCAAAGTTCTATGTTCGTCTTGAAAACGGAACCATTGTCAAAGTGTTTAAACAGCACATTAACTACATGGATGATGGTCCAGAGATTGCATGGAAAGATACAGTCTATCTTTCGTGGGCTGCAAATGACGGTTACATCGTCGAGGACATTCTCAAATGAAAGAAAAGCCAAAGCAAAGCCTTCAGCTTAAAGTAGCTGCACGCGCTCATGCACAGAAATACAACAAGGCAAATCCTGGACCTTTTTACGCATGGCCTATGGGAGTTTGGTTTACTATATTCTTTGTAGTTCCTCTGTTGATTATTGTTGCATACTCTTTTATGAAGCGTGATGTGTACGGCGGTGTTATAAAAGAATTTACACTTACCGCATACAAGCAAATGTTTTCTAAAGCATACGCTCTTATCTTTTTGCGCACACTGTGGATAACACTTGTTTCAACTGCCATAACCATTATTATTGCACTTCCTTGTGGATACGCTATGGCTCGCAGTAAGTATCAGACATTGCTTCTTATTCTTGTTGTCATTCCATTTTTAACAAACAGTCTTATCCGCATTTTTGCATGGATGACTATTCTTGGTGAAAACGGACTATTCAACGGAGTGCTAGAATTCTTCCACAACATATTCAGAAAAGGAAGGCCCTTTGTTCCTCACAAGTTTATGTACACACAAGGTTCAGTCATTTTGGTAAGTATTTACATGTACTTGCCTTACGCCATACTGCCTATCTTTACTGCAGTAGACAGATTTGACTTTGCCTTACTGGAAGCAGCACGAGACTTAGGAGCAACAAAAGCTCAGTCAATGTTTAAAGTTCTTATTCCTGGAGTACGGAGTGGAATTGTAAGCGCATTGATTTTTACCTTCATCCCTATCTTCGGAACATACACAGTACCACAGCTTGTTGGTGGAAAAGACAGTTACATGCTTGGTAACATCATTGTTGATCAAGTTCAAAAAGTACGCAACTGGCCACTTGCATCTGCATTCAGTATGTTCATAACAGTCATCTCTATGATTGCAATTTTGTGGATGTTAGCTTCAAACAAAAAAGATGCAGAACTTAAAAAAGTTTCTACCAAAGAAGATGTTCTTCCGGGAAGTCTTGCAGTTGCTATTGGAAAAGAAGCCGCAAAAACTGAAGGAGGAAAAAAATGAAAAATCCTTTTTCTCTTTTTGCAAACAAGAAGAAATTTTCAGAACCCACACGACATGCTAAGCGTTCATGGAAAAAACATAACACGCACATAAGTTTTTCAAACACAGCTTTGTGTCTTGCGCTTTTGTTTTTATTCATTCCGCTTTTTGTCATTATCTTCTACTCGTTCAACGAAAGCAAAGATACAACTTTTACACGCTTTTCTTTTGTGTGGTACGAAAAACTGTTCCTTGGTTCTGGCGACTTGTGGGCATCACTTGCAAAGAGTTTGTTAGTTGCATTTTCTTCTGCACTGGTTGCAACACTCATTGGTTCACTTGCTTCTATAGGAATTAGTTGGTACAAATTCTTCGGAAGAAAGTACATTCAGTCAATTAGTTTTTTACCCATGGTTCTTCCAGAAGTAATTATGGGTGTTTCTATGCTTATCTTCTTTAGCGGAATAAAACTGTCGCTTGGATTGTTTACCATTTTTATTGCACACACAACATTCTGTTTGCCCTTTGTGTATCTTATGGTAAGTGCCCGCGTTGACGAATTTGACTATTCCATTATTGAAGCAAGCCATGACTTAGGAGCAAATGAAGTACAGACACTTTTCAAAGTCATTATTCCTGCCATCATGCCTGGAATTCTTTCTGGATTTATGATGAGCGTCACCATGTCTTTGGAAGATTATGTCATTACTTCACTGGTAAGCGGTCCAGGAAGTACAACATTACCTTTGTATGTGTACTCTATGATTCGCTTCGGAGTTAGTCCTGTTATTAACTCTCTTTCATTTGTACTTATTCTTGCAATCTGTTTAATTACGTTCATCTTGCGCAAAGGACTTAAAAACTTTGCAGCATCACGATAGGAGGACGCGTGCTTTATGAAAAGAAGTAACGCATTTGCATGTGCTGTGATTTTTGCATCAGCATTGATTATGGGTCTTGCCTCATGTTCAAAAAATGACGGAAAGACATTGTACTTGTACAACTGGACATACTACACTCCCGATGAAGTTCTTCGTGATTTCGAAAGAGAGTTTGACTGCAAAGTTAAAGTTGACAGCTATGCTTCAAACGAAGAAATGTATGCAAAGTTGCGTGGCGGTGCAAAAGGTTATGACATTGTTGTTCCTTCTCAGGATTACACCTCCATCATGATTGCACAGGGAATGCTTCAGCCTATTGACCAGAGTGTTCTCACTAACCGCATTCACATCAATCCTCTTGTTCTCGAAAAAGCAACCTATGACCCTGACATGATTTATGCAGTACCTTACTACTTTGGTGCCGCAGGTATCAGTGTAAACAAGACAAAAGTTCCCGAAGGTTCTTACGAAAGAAACTGGAACATTTTTGCAGATCCACAGTTTGCAGGACATGCAACAATGATGGACGACATGCGCGAAATTTTTGGAGATGCACTTGCATATTTAGGTTATAGCGTTAACACACTCGATGATGCTCAGTTAAAAGAAGCAGCAGATTTAATCAACAGCAAGTGGAAGCCTAACCTTGTTAAACTTGACGCAGAAGGTTTCGGTAAAGACTTTGCAAACGGTAACTTCTGGTTGTGTCAGGGATACGCTGAAGTAATCTATGGTGAAGTTCCCGAAGAAAAATGGGATGAAACAATTGACTTCTTTATTCCAGCAGAAGGTGGACCTTCTTACCTTGACAGCATGTGTATTCTTAAAGATGCTCCTAATCCCGAACTTGCAAACCAGTTTATCAATTACATTCATCGTCCTGAAGTATATGCAAAATTCCTTGACGCATTTAACTTCCCCTGCTTTGTAAATCTTGATGCAAGACAGTATATGACTTCAACACCAATGTACGAAGCAAGTCAGATGGAAAATTGTGAACTTAAAGATGACATTGGAGAAGGCTTGGATAAGTACAATGCTCTTTGGCAGGACATTCGTCTTTTCTAAAACAACTTAGCTAAAAACACACGAGGGCTTTCGAAAACCGGAAGCCCTTTTTTATTTTATTCTATACTGAACATAATGCACACGACCATTTTCAATAGCACGACGAATTTGTTTTTCACGTTCGCTTAATTGACTGTCGCCTGTCTTAACTTCAATAAAAACAATATCTGAAATTTCTGAACCGTCAGCACTTCCCGGGAAAGCAATAAAATCAACAGGCTTACCCAAAAACTGACAGTCTGCTGGGTTGCAAGGAAAATCTGGAAAAAAAGGTGCAAGCTGTTCTGCAAACTGACCTCCTAAGACTGCACGACTTCGCTTAACAGCATCTTTTCGTTCATCTTTTATCTGTTTTGAAAAAGCAAGTTTTTGACTTAGTTTTCCCAAGACAAAACCTAACGCCAAAAGAACTAAAACTGAGATTGTAACCAAAAAAGGAAAACTTACTTTTAAAGGTGACAGAATGCTTTCGAGCCAAGAAAAATCCATGCGTTATAGTAGCATATTTTTCTAAACTCAAACAACTGCCATGCCGAAAATGAAGCGGAGGAATGTTCATGAAACACAACCGTCTTACTGCTGCAACTGCACTTTTACTTTTTGCTTTACCAGCATTTTCATACGAAAGTTCTACCGCTATAAACAGTACAAGTCTTACCGACACTGCAGAAGAAACCTATGATACCACAGGAGGAGCAGTTACTTTTGCATTCCAATACAAAGAAGGCGACAGTTACCGAATTCTTTCAACGGTAAACGAAGAAGTTTATGTTAATCAGGTTTACGACCACACTGCAGAAATTGTAAACAGAGTTTCTTGCGAAGTTACTTCAATAGATGAAAATGGAGCCATGCACTCAGGAACATTCATGACTTCAGAAAATGCAACGGGAGCTTCTGGCGCACACTTTGAATACGGAGAAGACTACACAAGCACTTTTCACCGAAGCACCAAGGGAACTTACACTATTACCGATGAGTTTTTTATGCCAACTGTTCGTGATGTTCCCTCGTTTCCAGACAAAGCAATAGCACCTGGAGAAAGCTGGACTGCAGAAGGTTCAGAAGCTCACGATTTACGCGCTTACTTTGGAATGGAAAAACCTTATATTGTTCCCTTTACTGCAACCTACACATACTTAGGAACAGTTACCGAAGAAGAAAAAAAGTTGCATGTCTTTACCGTTTCTTATTCACTCAGTTTTTACACACCCAACACTTCAAGTTGGTATCTTGACTACACAGACAATCCTGCACGCATGATGGGTTACAGCAACCAAATGATTTACTGGGATGCCGAAAAAGGAGCAATAGATCATTATCGAGAAAACTTCCGCATCATCATGGAAACCGTGTATGGCAACGTATTCGAATTCCGCGGAAATGCTCATGCCGAAGTAACAGAGTTCACCAGAACAAACACAGAAGAAAATGTAGACTCTGTTCAAAAACAAATTGACGAAATGGGCATAGACAATGTTACTGTTAAACAAGGAGAAAAAGGTCTTACCCTTTCTGTTGAAGACATTAAGTTTGCTCCCGACAGTGCAGAACTTCTTCCTAGTGAACTAGAAAAACTAAAACTGATTGCAGAAATTTTACAAGCCTTTCCTGACAATGATATTTTAGTAAGTGGCCACACCGCACTTGCAGGAACAGAAAAAGTTCGTCAGCGTTTAAGCGAAGAACGCGCTCAAGCAGTTGCAGATTATTTAATTCAGTTGGGAGTAAAAGATCAGTACCACATCTTTACACAAGGATTTGGAGCAACTCGTCCTATAGCAAGTAACAGCACGGCAGCAGGTAAAGCCAAAAACCGCCGTGTTGAAATTACAATTATGGATAAATAATTACATTGCAGTGTAGCCGCCATCTACAGGCAGAGCAACACCCGTTACATAAGTTGTAGCAGGAGAAGCAAGGAAGATGGCGGTTGAATCCAATTCACCTTCGTTACCGTAGCGTTCCATAGGAATCATAGTCTTTGCATTCTGCTGGAAGAAATCTGAATCAAGCGTTTCTTTTGTAAGCGGAGAATAGAAATATCCCGGACAAATTGAATTAACCGTAATGTTATACTTTCCCCATTCGGAAGCCAAAGCGCGCGTTAAGTTAACCACACCACCCTTTGCTGCATGGTAAGGAGCAGAACCTGCAATTTTATTTCCAACCAAGCCATACATTGAAGCAATGTTTATAATGCGTCCATACTTTGCAGGAATCATTGCCTGTTTAGCAACAGCGCGTGCCACACGGAAAGTTCCAAACAAATCAACATTCATTTCGCCATTAAATTGATCATCAGTAATGTCTTCTGCCGGAGCAACAGCACCCGTTCCAGCATTATTGATAAGTATGTCAATGCGACCAAACTTTTCAAGCACTTTTGCAACAGCATCATCAACCATCTGAGTGTTAGTTATGTCACACTTGATTGCTAAAGTGTCAACGTTATATGTATCATGAATTTCTTTTGCAACTGCATCAATAAGTTCTTGTCTGCGAGCAAGAGCAACAATAGCTGCCCCCTGATTTGCAAGAGCCTTTGCCATCTGAACACCAAGCCCAGAAGAACATCCCGTAACAATTGCCACTTGTCCCGATAAGTCAAAATAATTTTTCATGGAATACCCCTCCAGACAGTATAATAAAGCCAAGGACGGCGCACTAAGTCTTACTCATAAGACCTGCGAGTTTTACGCAGTAAAACTCGCGAGTTGCCAATTACATGGATGTAATTGGCAACTCAATGACCCAGGCGGGAATCGAACTCGCAACCTACAGCTTAGGAGGCTGTCACTCTATCCAATTGAGCTACTGGATCCTATAAAAAGATGCGACCGTAATTCCCAAAGAAACCCGGCCGCAATCTCTTAAAACAAAACATCAACACCAATCAGATAAACTGCAAAAGTCAGTTTATTGACATTTGGCATGCACCGAAGGTGTCATAGCCATGGATAAATAGACTGCGAAAGTCAGTCTATTTGTCTTTGGCACGTTCTACGAAGCTTCCGTCGCGTGTATCAATTACAATTTTGTCGTCTGTGTTACAGAACAAAGGAACTTTAACTTCAATTCCTGTATCCAAAGTTGCAGGCTTTGTTGATTTTCCTGAAGTGTCACCCTTTACGCCAGGTTCGCAGTAAGTGATAGTGCGCACAACGTTAATGGGCAGCTTAACACCAACAGCTTTTCCTTCATAGAAAGTGATAGTTACATCGTAATCATCATCAGGAGAAATGTAACCACCGTTGTCACCCAAGTCTTCTTTTTCGAGTGCAACATCATCATAGGTTTCCTGATCCATAAAGTGGAATGTGTCACCGTCAATGTAAGACAGTTTTACATTCTTTTCTTCCAGATCTACTTCGTCAAACTTTTCGCCGGCATCAAGACCAATGTCCTGTGTACCGTTAGTAACGATGTTCTTTACACGAAGTTTTGTAACCATTCCAGCACGACCAGACTTCTGACCCAGCATGCGCTGAACAATGAAAGGTGCACCTTCGTACATAAACGCGGTGCCTACTCTAATTTCGTTTGTTGATACCATAGTACTTCTACCTACATAAAAAAGAATACATTATAATAGCATATACACACTTTAATTGCAACCACACCTAAAACTGAACATTTAAGCGGAATAATTTTTTAACTTCCATTCAAAAATAAAATCAAGTAATTTTTCTGC
>DMQP01000201.1 GCA_003455655.1 Treponema sp.
ATACAGAGTTGAACTCACAATTTTTTGTGAGTTTGACTCTGTATAAAAAATCGCAATCTCGCTTATAATATAACTATGCGTTTACGAAAGCTTTCTTGTATTGTTGTTTTTTCTATAACTATACTTTTCTCTCTTTCGGCTCAGGCGGATGCCTTGTCTGAAGGTAAGTCTTTTCATGAAACTCTTACCGAAGATTTAGGAAAAACCTGGGTGTGGAATTGCGTTGGCAATGAAGATAATTCTCTCTTTTTAATGCACGTAACAGACGAAATAGAATGGAAAGATGCCGTTTATTATTTTTTGAACGGCAGATTTATGGCCGATGTAAGATTTCATAAACTTTGGGATTCTGCAGGCGGAGTCGGAAATATGGTCTTTAGTCCTTTTTCAAAAAAATTTTATTTTTGTTCAGCTTGGGGAACCTCTCCCGGAATCTGGATTGTCTCTCAGACAGGAATTAAGGAAAACCCGCTTAAGCTCGACTCAACACCTATGCATAAGGGCCGCGGATATTTTGCGGTGAATAAAACCGGAGTCTGGCTTTTGCACGACACAGAGGAGCATAGCGGACAGCTTTACAAAATAGAAGATACTGATGGAACCTTTGTTTTTTCAATTCCAAAATCTGTAAAGCAGGTAAGCTTTAATTCCTTTTACAATTTTATGGAAGTAAAGCGGCCTGACTCTCCTGAATTAAAAGAGCATGAACAGTGCTTTAAGTTTACAGACTACACGCTTTTGATTTGCGATAAAGACGAAACTTCTTGGTGGGTTTTTAACTGCCTTACAGAAAAACTAAAAAAATATAACAGTCTGGAACTTGCAAAAAATGCAGCTCAAAAAATTGACAGAGCTATTGCAAGAAAGCAGAAAGTTTTGGAACAGTTTTCGCTTATTGCAGTCTTTGTGGTGATTCTTGTAATTTTTGCTGTAGTCTTGATTCTTGTACTTAAAAAAATACTGGGCAGTCAGAAAGCGGCTTCTCGTATTGAACATAACAAAATGATTTTTGACATTCAGGAAAAGGAACGCGCAAAAATCAGCAGAGACATTCACGACTCTGTTGTGCAAGATATTCGTGTGCTTCGTCTTGAAACAGAAAATCTTGTTGTGGACGAAAGTTCTAAAGCACGTCAGACAAAAATTGAAGACCTTGCAACTGACTGTATAATTAAGCTTCGCAACATCTGCTATAACCTTACACCGGCTGAACTTGCAAGTCATAATGAAGGAGATTCTACTCAGCTTGAACTTATTTCTATAATCAATTCTCTGGTTCAGCAGTTTAGCGCACGCACTCACATTCCTTGTGTCTTTAAAGTTGAAGAAGACTTTGAATATCCGGTACTAGAAAAAGAAACTACGCAAAATCTTTTCCGCGTGATTCAGGAAGCACTTACAAATATTGAAAAACATTCTTACGCCACACAGGCTTCTATTTTCATAAAAGAAGATGTGGCATCTGGCACCAGCAAGAGAGCACTTATGATTTACATAACAGACGACGGCATTGGCTGTAACCAAAATGAACTTGCAAAAAAACTCAAAAGCAAAGAACATTTGGGACTTCGTGGCATGAAAGACAGAATGGAACTTATTGGCGGTTCAATAGAATTTTTTACAGCTCAGAATGATGGAATGGAAATCAAAATTGAATTACCTTTGGAGAAGGCAAAATGAAAAACATTCTTTATATCGTAGACGATCATAACATGGTACGCAACGGACTCAAAGCATGGCTTGAACAGCACACCGACTGGCGCGTTCCAAAAGATTTTGCAAGTTCGAAAGAATGTTTTGATTATCTAAGATGTCTTAGTGAACTTGAAGAAAAACTCCGCAAAGAAATTTTCCCCGAAATAATAATTGTCGATGTTCAGCTAATTGGGGAAACAGGATTTGCTCTTGTTCAGCAGATAGGTAAAAAATATCCAGAAATAAAATGTGTAATGTACTCTATGTTTGATACAACAGGCTTTGTTCTGCAAGCAAAAGATTCTGGGGCAAAAGGTTATATCTCTAAGGTTGCAAAAGAAGAAGAACTTGCCCACTGTCTTGAAGTTGTGCAGAACGGAGGAACATACCTTGAGCAATACATGGCAGAAGCTCAGAATAAAGTTGACTCAATTGTGACTGTACTTTCAAAACAAGAGCGCAACATTTTTGAAGCAATTCTTCAAGAAAAATCAAACAAAGAAATTTGCGATGAACTTTTTATTTCGCCCCGCACTGTAGAAAATTACACTAGCCGCCTCTATGCAAAGATTGGAGTAAAAAACAGAGAAGAACTGCTTGAACGTTACAAATAATTTTTTTGCTTGTAAGTGACTAATCAAACAGTTCTGTTGTTTTAAGCCATTGAGCAACTGCAGTAGCTTCTTTATCTAAAGCACGATCGTCTTCAACAAAAGCACTCATCTTACGAACTTGTTCATGAACTTGTTTTGTAAAGGGAGCAAAATCTTCTATTCCCGCTAAATCAACTGCTTGCATTGCCGCTAAAAGATGTGTTGCAAATTGTAAATAAACCAATTCAATTTGATCTGCAAGTTTACGAGCGCTAATTGTTCCCATAGAAACCTTATCTTGATTCAAAGCTTCGGTAGGTGCACTTGTTAAAGAAACAGGGAAACAGTAAGTTGCAACTTCACCACGAATTGCACTGATAGTAATTTGAGCAGCTTTAAATCCCAAACGCAAACCAGCACGAGGATGATCATTGGGAATAAAGGGAATTAAGTTTTCTGTTAGTCCGTTAAACTTTCCGTCGATAATAATTTCTGCCTGCTTATCACTTAAGTCTGAAATGTTTGCAAGAGCAGTACGCAAATAATCACACGCTGCACAAATATGTCCGCCGTAAAAATTTCCAGTGTTATACAACTGCCTTGTATCAATGTCTACCAGAGGATTATCGTTTGCACTATTTAATTCCTCAGTAATCCAAGCACGAGCAACAGCCAGTGTGTCACGATACACACCATTAATCTGAGGAGCACAACGAATAGAATATCTGTCTTGAATTTTATTCTGCTGAGCAACGAATCCCTTTCCATTCATTTTTTCGATTTGACTATCTAAGAACTCTTGGTATTTGTAAACGCGTTTTGAATTGATAATAATTCTGTGCACATAAACAGCAGATTCCATTTGTCCTCTGTGATTTTTTAATTGACTTACTTTTGTTATAAAGGGAGTATCTTTTCCGCGCGTAATTTCAGATGTAACCGCAGTTAAAAAATCAGAAATGTTTGCCAAACGCTGCGCCTTCTTCCAAGCTAAACACGCAACAGCAGTCATTACACTGGTGCCATTCATTATAGCAAGACCTTCTTTTGCTTCAATAGGAAGTGGCTCAACTCCTTCAGCTTCAAAAGCTTCCATCGTGGGAACAATTTTTCCCTTATAGTATACTTCTCGCTGACCCATAATAACTGCAGCCAAATAACTAAGGGGAGTTAAATCTCCAGACGCACCTACAGAACCTAACTGAGGTATAACAGGAATAATATCTTTGTTTAAAAGAGTCAGCATCATTTTAGCAAGTTCAGGACGAATAGCACTGTGACCACCTTTCACATTACCGTTCAAGCGAGCTAAAATAACAGCCCTTCCCGTTTCGTGATCAAACTTCGGCCCTAAACCAATTCCATGATAAGTTGCAATAACTCTTTGTAGTTCACCAGCTTTTTCTACACTAATTTGATTATGACAAGAATCACCAAAGTCTGTTGTTACACCGTAAGTGGGAACTCCCGTATTGATATAGTCGATTAAAAACTGTCTACTTTTTTCGAGCACATCCCAAAAAGATTTATCTTCTGGCAGTTTAACTTCCTCTCCTTTAAGGGCAACACTGCACACATCTTCAATAGATAAATTTTCTCCCTTTACGGTAACAGACATTCTATGTTCTCCTTATTGCAGACATGCAAACAGAAAACATTTTACCGAAAAAAACAGTAAGTAACAATAAGATTTTTTTTGAAAAATTTATTATGCCGAGAACCAATCTTCCAAAATTAGGTGCAACTTGCTTTGTCAATCCTTTGCGCAAGGAAAGACCTGTGATTATTTGCTTAGCTACAACAAAAACAGCAGGGCAAGAAATTGAATTGCCCCTGCAAAATTTCCGGCTCCGGGAAGGCGAAAGACTGAAAGCAGAATGGCCAGTGGAAGAATGTTGAACAGGCAGGCCCAGCGGGGAAGAGGTGTAATACCTGAAACAACTGCAACAAAAAATGCAATAGAAAAAAGTGCCTGCCCAAGATAACACAAAATCATCGTGAAGGATGTCTTTTTGAACATATCTGTTATGGCAAGGCGGACCTGGTCGCTGCAGTCAAATTTTATATAAATCCATTCACAAAGCCCGCAGATTATGTGATGGGGAATGCCTGCAAGATAGCCAAGCAGAACGCCTGCAAAAATCAGAAGGGCTAGTGTGTGCGAAAAGTCGCTTACATAACGGGCAAGAGCCAAATAGCCGCAGACAGAAAGGCACATGGCAACAAAACCAAAGCCGATTGACATCATTGAATTGCGGAGCGGAGTTCCCTTGAAAATCTGCCGCATTTTTTCGTTGCTGCTCATCATCTTAAAAGAAAACTTTCCGTTTGGTGTGTAGGTAAGCAGAATATCGCACCAGGCACAAAGGCAGTGCCCCAAAGCCGCCAGAATAAAAAAGATTTTTGTCAGTGTCATTTTGATTCCCCCATTTTTGCTTCATTATACACAGATGTTAGCACAGACTAACAGAAGATTCAAGGAGAT
>DMQP01000039.1 GCA_003455655.1 Treponema sp.
TGCTAAATGACTCTTGGGGAATTCTCAGTGTAAGATCCATCCAAGAAGCTTGTTCACTTGATGATTCAATGTAGCCACCTAAAAGAGCTGCTTCTGCTTCAATCGCTTGTCTTGCCTGAGAAAGACTTTGAACTTCAAGACTTATAGAACCCCGTTGAATAAGTTTGCGTTCTGTTATTGTTCCCTCGTTACCTGCAGAAGAACTGGTTCGAGCCATGTCTGAAAGAATAACTCCTTCTTCAGCAACAGCTTCGTTTTCGTAAAAAGCAGTGTTCTTTGTTTGGAAATCTGCTTTTCTAGAACATGAACTTACACACAGCATAAGTGCCGCAAGGGTAAGAATCACTTTTGTTTTGTTCGTTTTCATACATAACTCCTATTCACTATAAAGATTCAAGAAGAGGTTTAAGCTCTTCAAAGTAATAGCGATCGTCTATGGGCTTTTTTCCGCAGGTGTAGCCAATGTGTCTATCTGCTCGCACTGCTTCTCCGTGGTAGTCACTGCCTGCGGTAACACACATGCCCAGTTTGTGTGCCAGTTGTTCAAAGCGTTCTGCTTCTGCAACACGAGCGCCAGGATGCCATGCTTCCAAACCTTTAACACCATGATCGCGGATGTTAGTCAAGGTTTCTTCCATGCGTCCCCAAGAAACATACAGTGAAAGCGGATGTGCTAAAACAGGAAGACCTCCGCTTGTAACAATAGCTTTTATGGCTGCATCTAAGTCTGCTCCTGTTCTGTCGACATAGCAAGGGCGACCTTTTGCAAAATAGCGATCAAATGCTTGCTGTCTGCGACGAACAATGCCCTTTTCTTCCAGTACCGCCGCAAAATGGGGGCGACCTATGTTGGGTATGTCAAAGCGTTTTTGCACTTCTTCGAGCGTAATGTCTACACCCTGTTCTCTTAGTTTTTGTGCCATCTGACTGTTTCGCTGGTAGCGTGCGTCTTTTAAAAACTGAATCAGAGCCTTCATTTCTTCTGAAGTGTTTTTTATTCCTAAGCCTAAAAGGTGAAATTCTCCACTTGTCCACTGAACTGTTATTTCTATGCCGCCTAAAAAAATAATGCCCTGTTTTTCTGCTTCACTTTGTGCTTCTTCAATTCCAGCTGTAGTGTCATGATCTGTTAACGCTAGTACAGCTAACTTTTTTTCTCCTGCATGCTGAACTAACTGTTGTGGGGTTAAAACTCCATCTGAAGCCGTAGAGTGCGTATGTAAATCGATCATGCGAGAACTCTAGCACAAGTCAGTAAGATATTTTACTTTTATTATATATAGTTTTTTTCCTTAAAAGTTTACAATTTAAAAAAAGTCCATTTCTTCTATATTTTGTAGCAAAAGTTTCAAAATTGTGGTACAATAAGGAATAAAGTGTGCCGATATTGAAACAAAGGGAGCTGTTATTATGCCAAAGGTCGTTTCCTATACAAAAGGTTCTATCATTTATTTCGAAGGCGATAAAGATGAGCGTATTTTTATTTTGCAAAAGGGCACGCTCATACTTTCCAGCAAAGACATTGAATCTAATGCTACTATCACAGAGCAAATTAAGACGGGAGAATTCTTCGGTGTTAAGAGTGCATTAGGTCACTTTCCCCGGGAAGAAACTGCAACCGTACTTACCGATACAACTGTTATCTCAATGGGCGTAACAGAGTTTGAACAAATTTTCAGCAAGAACGAGCAGGTTATTCTTAAGATGCTGCGCGTTTTCTCAAGCCAGTTACGTCAAATTCACAAAAAGACTGAATCGGTAATGAACGATGCTTACAACTTCTCTAATCCCGAAACAGGAATGTTCGATGTTGCTCGCTGTTTCTTTGAAGCTGAAGAATTCCGTTCTTGTATGGATGTATGTGAAAAGTTCCTTGCTCGATTCCCCAATTCTGCCAATACAAGCGAAGTTTCAAAACTTTTAAAAGATGCTTCTTTGCATAATGACCGCCAGCGCAAAAATGTTTCTTCTGACGAAGCCGCTGTAGCTGCAAGTATGTCAAGTAATGCTCTGCGCATGTTTGACCTTCCTACCTTTAAACGCTTTGCAAAAACATACGAACCAGGACAGGTTATTATTAGCGAATACGAACCCGGTGACTGTTTCTATTTAATTCAGGCTGGTGAAGTTCAGTTAGTAAAATGCGTTAACGGTTCTAACAAAAACCTTGATATTCTTCATCCTGGCGAATTCTTTGGAGAAATGGCAATTCTTGACGACTCTCCACGAAGCGCAACTTGTCTTGCAAAAACTTCTGTAGAATGTCTTGAGTTCAACAAAGAAAACTTCCGCCTCTTAGTTACAGGCAACCCACAGATTGCACTTATTTTGCTTAAGCTCTTCTGTAAGCGCATTTACGATCAGAAACGTCGCTTCCGCATTCTGCTTATAAAAGATAAGCCAGCACGCATTGCAGATGTTTTCTGTCTTTTTGCAGAAATGAATGCTTCTTCTATTGGAAATACAGAAGTTGCCTTGCGTAAGTTCAATACTACTATTTCAGATGTTGCACACTGGGCTGGTATTTCTGTTGAAGAATGTCGTGATGAATTGAGTAAATTCTCTGAACGCAGAAAAATTGCAATTTACGACACATACATTGTTGTTAATAACATCAACGATATGCGCCGTATGGTAGACTCTTACTACTCAATGCACGAAATGGATCACCGTCATTAAAATCACATCCATGTGATTTTAATGACACAGCGCACATCCTGTGCTTTATTCATTACTGTATCCATGTATTTTTAATGTCGCGGGTTTTGCCTGCGGGTTTTTATTCGTAATACAGTTCACTTTCAAAACTGGTTTCTTTGTCTCTTTTTCCAGCAATGGTTATTTTCTTTGCTGCTTGGTCATTGTATGCCCACATGGTAAGCGTGTCGCCGGGTAATGCTTCTCTTGCGTAGTTAAGGCGGTAGTCGGTAAAGTTAAGTTTTTGCCATTCAGGAAGCAGTGCATCAGTTACAAAAGCTCCATAGCGGGCGTTGTTTACATGACCGTTACAATCTATGTCGTTGTATAGAATTTTTCGTTCACCAATAATACTTGCTTGTTCGGGAAGACGAATGCGTCCTGGCATAAGACAGTTGTGTTCTTCTTCACGGTCGGTTGGCTTACGCAACTTAAAATCTTCTATGGCAATAAGTTTTCGCTCTTTGGGTTCAACAAGCATCCAAGTACTCATTCCACTTACTAAATTTTTGTTTGTGTCACTGTCATTTATTTCGTATGCTCTACGGAACTGGAAGCGTTCAGCTTTTTCTTCCCAAGTGTTAATAGTAATGTGTTCGTTTTCGTGAGGCATGTCGTGAATTCTAAATGCAACACGGCTTACTAAAATTGCACAACCGTTTTTAAGAAGCATTTCTCTGTCCATTCCGCGCTGAGCAAAATCGTCTACCGCACAGTCAGAGGTAAGTCTAAGCAGTTCATAAAAACTTAAACGCTTAGTCACATTGCATTGGCTAAAATATACCCTTGTTTCACTGTGGAACTCGTTTGTTCCTTCGTCATGCCATTGTCTAAAATTTTTCATAAGGCAAGTATAGCATATTTTGTGATGAAGTGCAAAGAAAAAGAATGTGTGGGGGATTTAAAACAAAAAAAGCCAACTATGTGACTCGAACACATCACCTGCTCTTTACGAGGGAGCTGCTCTACCGGATGAGCTAAGTTGGCATAACGCGCTCATGATAACAGAAAGACTTTCTTTGGTCAACTGTTACCATAGTGCATGTGAATGGCAACTGTACATCTCAA
>DMQP01000157.1 GCA_003455655.1 Treponema sp.
GAGCACGACGCAGGAATTGAAAAGCTTGCAAAAAAACTTACCGTTGGAACAAATGTTACTGCTACAGTTATTTCGCTTGAATCTTATGGGGCTTTTGTAAATGTAGATGGATTTCAAGCTCTTATTCCACTTTCAGAAATTTCGCATGCACGAGTAAAAGCAGCATCTGATGTTTTGCAGGTAGGACAGGAAGTTACGGCTCAAGTTATAAAGGCAGACTGGGCGCATGAAAAAGTATCTTTAAGCATTAAGGCTTTAGAAAAAGATCCATGGCAGGAAGCCGCAGAACAATTTACTCCGGGAACAAAAACAGAAGGTTCTGTTGCCCGTGTTGCAGAGTTTGGTCTTTTTGTAACGATTGCACCTGGAATTGACGGTTTGGTACATGTTTCAAAGCTGGATGTTGAACGGAATACTAACTTACGCAAAGTATACCAAATTGGTCAGAAGATGCCCGTTATTGTTGACAGTGTGGATACAGAACAGAAACGTATTTCGTTGAGTCCTGTAGTTTCTTCTGAAGAAAACGACATTGCAGCAGAATATTTTTCTGCACAAAAAGATGATGACGGAGAAACCTATAATCCTTTTGCTGCTTTGCTTAAGAAATAAGGGGTTTCCCGTTTAATATGGTGCCAGTTAAGACACCTTCGTTATTGTAGGTCAGTTTTAGCGAAAAAAAGGGTACAGATTGTGCAAGAAGACGAAGAAAAATCTTATCGCCTTCCCATAAATTGAGTGACAGAAGTTCGGATTTCTGTACCCATTTTAGTTGACCTTCGTCACATTCTGTAAGGGTTCCTGAAAAATCAGAGCTTGTGTATAGACACATATATTCTGCAGGATGATCGGCATAGACAAAGGTTACTATTCCGCGAAAAGAAAAAGAGTTAAGGGTAAGACCTGTTTCTTCTTTTACTTCACGAAGCAGACAGTCTTCCGGACTTTCACCATGTTCAAAATGACCGCCCACACCAATCCATTTGTCATGATTTTCGTCATTTGCTTTGGAGGTGCGGTGCAAGAGTAAATAAGCGTCGTCTTTTTCTATATAGCAGAGTGTTGTAAGCTGAGATTTCATATTATGCAATATAAACGCTGTCTCTACCGTTCGTTTTAGATTTGTACATGGTAGAGTCGGCAAGTTCAAACCAAGATTTTTCGTTTAATCCTTTATAATAGGCTGCAATTCCTATGCTCAGTGTAATGGGCTCTTTGGGTCTAAAGTCGTACTGTGTGTTCTTAAAGTCAGTTCGCAGTTCTTCTACAATAGACTTAATTTGTTCCAAAGATTCTGGACCAAACAAAAGAACCATTTCATCTCCACCAAAACGGAATGCCCGGCGAGAACCCTTCATTTTTCCGCGGATAAGTTCAGCAAGACGAACTAAAACGACATCTCCGGCATTATGTCCGTAAACATCGTTGACGGTCTTAAAATGGTCTATGTCTATTAACACAAGATGAGGTGTAAATTCTTTGTTGTGGAACTTTTGAATGTAGAGCTTCATGCAACTTTCAAATGCAGTTTTGTTATACAGGCGAGTCATAGGTTCAATGTTCATTTCTTCTATGAGTTCCTGCTGTTTGAGGTATGCGTCATAAATAAAATTTACTTGTTGCTGCTGAGACTTCATTATGAACAGAGAAAGCAAATAACAGCATATAATGATGATAAAATAAACAGCACAGTTTGCAATAAGAAGTATAAGTTCTAGTGAGCTATTTTCTCTAGCCCACAAAAATATTGCAACTGAAGAAAAAATTCCAACAAACAAAGCAGTAACGTTTATAATTTTTTTATCTGCAAAAATAGCAGAAATAAAAATAGAAACACAAGGTAAAAGAATAACTGCAGGGAAGAAATAATGGAATAGAGAAATGTTAGAAGAAATAAGCGTAAGTGCTATGCAAGAAGCCCAGTTCTTTTTGGGTATTTGCATACGGGTATCCAAACAAATAAAAGAAACGATTATAGAAATAGTAATGTTAATAAGTGTAGGAAGAACAACACGAAAGACAATGTAAGTACCAGGAATAATAGGACTGGTTTTTGAATTTACAAAAACAAAAAACATTGCAAGTTCTGTTATAAAAACAACGGCAGTAAAAAACCAGCATACGCGTAAAATTCTAAGGTGCCAAGCTTCATATAAAGCCGCTTTATAATCGTCAAATTCCATTACAAAAATCCTATTAAAAGTATAGAAGACTTTGCACTTTCTGTCTATACAATAGAATGAGAAGTATGTTATACTAAAGTAGTGGTGGGAATATTATGTACGAACTTTTTTATCGCACAGAAGTTAATTGTATCTGCCTTTTTTTGCTTGCGTGGATAACATATCATTTAGCTACATCTCAGGATCAGCAAACAAAAAACATTTTGTTTAAGCGTGTAATGATTTCTTCTGTTCTGATTTTAGTTATTGGAACAATTCAGTTTTTAATAGATGGTCATAGCGAAATACATTTGTTCATTCTAAACTACTTCCTTTCTTTTGTTTATTTGGTACTAAATGGTGTAATGGCTTACTACTGGTTTGTCTACACAGTGTATTTAGTAACTTCCAAGGAAAAAACAAGAACTTTTGCTGAATGGACGGCAGCAATTGTTGTTATTTTGTATGTGTTGATTTTGATTGCTTCAGTATTTACAAAAACGATGTTCTACATTGATGCTGAGACAAACACATTTGTTGCTGGTTCAATGTATTTTATTCAGGCAATTCTTACTTATGGATTATTTACTACAGCTGCATTTCTTGCACTTATGGCGGTAATACGAAGACAGAAATTAATGTTTTCTTTAGGAACTGTTTTTGTTGTCTTTGTTTGTATGCCTCTTGCAGGAGGAATTGTTCACTTGATATTCCCTAAAGCAAAAGTTGTTTGGCAGTTGCTTGCAGTGGGACAAATGTTAGTTGTATGTGATTACAAGTTTTCTCTTGTTTCAATTGATGCACTTACAAGTTTGAACAACAGACGCAGTTTTAATTCCCGCATGGCACAAATAGCAAGCGAAGAATTTTTTGATGTAAAACCGACGCTTTTTATGATAGACATAAATTTGTTCAAAGAAATAAATGATACTTTTGGTCACCCCGAAGGAGATAATGCTTTAGTACAAACGTCTCAACTTTTAAAAAATGTCTTTAGTAAAAGCGATGCTTATCTGAGTCGTTTTGGTGGTGATGAATTTTGTGTTGTCTATAATTGTCTTGATGCAGAAACAGTAAAACATCGTGTGTATAAAGCATTTGATGAATACAATCAGATTTCTGGAAAACCCTATCAGCTTTCTATAAGCATAGGTTACGCTCAGTTAGTAGGAACTGGCAAAGGTGCAATTGATTCTATGCTTAAAAGAGCTGATGAAGATTTGTATACGGAAAAGAGTTTAGCTCACAAACTGTTAGGTGGATCAATTAGAAAATGAGAAAATTCAAACAAATACTTACATACATTGCTTTAGGACTTCTTGTTGTTGGTGCAATTTTTTATTTGAAAAACAGAAGCCAAGAAGAAGTTGTAAATGATATTGCTACTGCAGTTTCTTCTTACACAAATACAGAAGAATCAATCACGGAAGTAGCAATTAGTGAAAGCGGTGAATACGACGACAAAAATTCTGTTGCTCAGTATATTGTTTTGTATGAACACTTACCTTCAAACTATATAACAAAAGCAGAGGCAACAGCACTTGGCTGGCAGGGTGGCGGTTTGGAAGAGTATGCTCCTGGAAAAAGTATAGGCGGTGATCGTTTTTCTAATCGAGAAGGTTTGCTACCAAAACAGTCTGGGCGTTCTTACACAGAATGTGACATTGATACTCGTGGAAAAAATTCTCGCGGTGCAAAGAGAATTGTTTTTTCAAATGACGGTTTAATTTATTATACAGATGATCATTACAAAACATTTGAACTTTTGTACGGAGAAGAATAATGGACTATACCGTTAATTTAAGTGGCGTTGAAAGTCGAGAGCAATTACACGAATTGTTGATGAAGACATTACCGCTTCCTTCGTACTACGGAAAAAATCTTGATGCTCTTTATGACATTCTTACGGAAGGACACCAGCAGTGGAATGTTACGTTTACTGCATGCGAAAAAGCAAAAGCTGTTTTGGGAGCATACTTTGACAATCTTCGTGAAACATTTACAGATGCAACAGAAGAAGGTTGTGCAGTCAGTGCTGTGTGGAACAATTAGTTTTGTAAAATGTCTACCACATGTGAACTTGCGCCCAACAATTCAGGGCGTTCGCAAGTAGATAAATGGTATTGCAAAAAAAGCTGGAAGGTTTGTTCATCCATAGCATTCAATTCACGACGCATATAATCTGCATGGCCATCTGCTGCAAAAATTTTTACACGATGTAAACCAGACATGCGGTTAAGTTCATTTATGTCTTCTAATCTTAAATAAGTGTACAGTTCATCTTCCGAAGCAATGGTGTGCCAGTCTTTAGTTATTCTTTTGTTTTGAACAACTTCTAAAGCGTGGTTTTGTTTGAAACAGTAAGTAATGACGCTGTAATCATTCATAACGTATGCAGCAAAAATAAGTCCACCTTTTTTAGTAACGCGTCTTGCTTCAGAAAAAGCTTTAAGCATTTCTTCTTGTGTGTGAAGGTGGTAAAGCGGACCGAACAAAAGTGTTATGTCAAAAGTTGCATCTTTTAGAAAATGTAAATTAAGAGCATTACCTTGCCAACAGTTTACTTTTTCGTGTTTAGCTTCAAGAACATCAAGATTGCGTTTAACTAATTCTACAGCAGTAACAGTATGACCTTCGCGCGAAAGAGCAACAGAATA
>DMQP01000023.1 GCA_003455655.1 Treponema sp.
CTTGAGCAGAAAGCATAAGAATTCCAGGAAGTCCGGTAACATGGTCAGCATGTGTATGAGAAACAAAAATGCAAGAAATTTTTTTCCACTTGAGGTTTAGTCTACGGAGCGAAACTTGAGTTCCTTCTCCGCCATCAAATAAAAACAAATCTCCATCACGACGCAAGAGCATCGATGTAAGGTGACGATACGGTAAGGGCATCATACCACCGCATCCCAGACAAAAGGCTTCCATGTTCATGCCCTTAGTGTACACGAAATGCTATTTTTCTTCAACAGAACGCGATTTTTATTTTCCAGACAGTTCATGAGCTTTTGCACTAATGGCAGCAGAAAGTTGTTGAGCGTTTGAAGCATTCTGTGCAATAAGACGAACAAAAACAGAACCTGCAACAATTGCTTCAACACTATCAGAAAGAGCTTGTGCTTGTTTACCGTCTGAAATACCAAAGCCTCCATACACTTTACTGCCACCTTCACTTACTTTTGACAAAAAGGAAAGCGTCGCTTCGTCTATAACCGTTTGTGTTCCTGTTATGCCAACTCTAAGAGATGCGTAAATGTAAGGAAACCCAGCATGAGCGAGTTGATGCAAACGTTCAGCAGACATAGACGGAGAAGCAACAGGAATGTTTATCATACCGTTAGCTTTACAGGCGACAGTAAGGCCTTCGTCGCAGTCAAAGGGTAAATCTGGAATAATAAGACCAGAAACACCAGCTTCGCTGGCACGCTTACAAAAGTTTTCAACTCCAGGAGTATAGACTAAAGAGCCATAACTCATAACATAGAGCGGAATATGGGGAAACTCTCGATGAATTTGAGCAATAAAAGCAAGACCGTCGCTGGTGTGGTAACTACGAGAAAGCACTTGTGTACAAGCACTTTGTATTGCAGGACCGTCTGCACTGGGGTCGCTAAAGGGAAGCTGTATTTCCAAAATGTCTGCTCCTCCGGCTACAAGCGCGCGTGCAACAGTAAGGGCAAGTTCATCGTTGGGATATCCTGCTACTAAATGTGCCATAAGCTTTCGTTTCATAATGTGCGTCTCCTCAGTGCTGATATGTATATTCCATAGTTTTTGTAACAATTGGATAAAACTGTATAAAGGGATCTTCTGTCATGCTAACTGTCTGTCCTAATTCTAAGAGACGACCTTTTCCTTCTGAAAAAGTCTGCCAGTAAGGAAGATTTTGTGCATTAGGATTTCCTGTTTTTATAAAGTTAGTCCAATAAGAAACCATTGTGTCTTCTAGCTGATGATCTTCTTGTGTGTACCATTTTGTTTGGGGAACATTTCCGTATGCGTAAATTAATTCACCTGAGTGATTTGTTCCTATACCTTGATTTTCCTTAGTAAAATAATAGAGCCAAGCGCTTTTGTGCTGACTTGAAATAAATGAACTCCACTGGTGATGTCCATAGGCAAAAAGAACAGCAGAACATATGTCATTCCAAAAAGATTTTGCTTGGTCATTTGTTTGTGCGGGAAAAAGTTCTATAACTTCATCGGTAAAAGGTCCAAAGTAAGATTCTATTTTACTTCGGTAATTTTTTAGATTTGCCATGCCAGTGAAAAAGTTAAAGAAATAAGCTTCATTTGCGTTAAAACCGTTTAAGAGCGCTTCTTCGTTGTTAGCACCACGAACATATGTATCGGAAGGAGCTTCTGTAAGTGCGTATCCATCTACGGTCATTGCATTATTTGCATACTTTGTTTTAATTAGTTTTTGTGCAGGAATGTTACGCAGTTCTTCTACTGAAGAAACTTTAAACTCTTGCTGAATGTTCTTACCCATTTCAAGTGCACTTTCCATAGAGCGGAAGGTATGGGGTGGCACTCGCGAAACAAGAGAAGAACTTTCTGCTATAGCACGAGTGAACAAACCTTTTGCAAGAGGAGAAACACAGAGGGCACAAACACTTGAAGCACCAGCAGACTCTCCTGCAATAGTAATGTTGTTTTCGTTACCACCAAAGGCTGAAATGTTTTCATGAACCCACTTAAGAGCTGCAATTTGATCTAAGAGTCCGTAATTACCTGTTGTTCCAAAAGGAGACTCTTCTGCAAGGCTTTCATCTGCAAAGTATCCGAAGACACCAAGCCGATACGCTATAGTAACAACAATAATGTTTTTTTGTGCAAAGGTACTTCCGTCAAAAGACTCTGTTGCAGAACTGCCTGACATAAGACTTCCGCCGTGAATGTATACTAACACAGGAAGTTTGTCGTTAGAACCAGCAGTTGAAGGTCGCCAAATATTTAAATACAAACAGTCTTCGCTCATTTCAAGAGCATCAGAACGGTCTCCATCTGGGTCGTGGTAAATTATGTTGCGGTAAATAAAACGTTCATACCATTTTTGTTTTGACTGCATGGCTTTAGGAGCAAAAGCAAAAGCGTCATACACTCCTGTCCATGGAGCAAGCGCTTGGGGTTCCTTCCAGCGTAAGGGTCCAAGAGGAGGCTGAGCATAGGGAATTCCTGCAAAAAGTTCTACATTTTTTTCGTCAAGACAAAGCCCTCTTACAGCACCACTTTTTGTCTGCACCGTTTGAGAAGTATTTTTTGAAACGACTGCCTGTTTTTGAGAAGAACAAGAAACGATCGAAAGTAAAAAAATACAGACAAAAAAGCAGCCAGTGTTTTTCATTACAAAGCCTCGTGTATGTCTGTTTGAGATTCAAGACGATCAATTTCTGCATGAAGGAAAGAAAGCCACTGTTCTCTACGAAAGACTGGACTTGTTATGAAAACATCTTTGTCTCCTCTTCCACTCATGTTAATAATAATCGCTTTATCTTTGGGAACTTCTTTTGCTATTTTCATTGCAGCGGCTCCAGCATGAGCACTTTCGAGAGCAAACAAAATGCCTTCGTTCTTTGCAAAAAAACGAACCGCTTCAAGAGCTTCTTTGTCTAAAACAGAAGTAAACTCTACACGACCAGAACGACCTAAGGCTGCAAGTTGTGGTCCTATACCACAGTAATCAAGACCAGCGCTTATGCTTCGTGTAGGAAGTGCCTGTCCATCTTCATCAAGTAAAAAGCGAGATTTGTATCCCTGAAGAATTCCGTCACGAGCTGCTTCTCCTGTCATACGGCTTGCATTCTGCCCTACTGCAGGACCTATTCCACCAGCTTCTGCTCCAATAAGACGAGGTTCTTTTTTATTTATGAAAGGTTCAAAAAATCCAATAGAGTTTGAGCCACCACCCACACAGGCAACCATAGCACCAATGGTAATGTTACGCTCACGACACTGTCTTTCAACTTCACGACCTATAACCGATTGAAATTCACGCACCATGTCAGGATAAGGAGCAGGACCTAAGGCGCTTCCCAAAACATAATGCGTTGTGTCGGGATTTGAAGCCCAGTCACGCATTGCTTCGTTAACAGCATCTTTGAGTGTTCTACTTCCAGAAGTAACCGCATGCACTTTTGCTCCATACAGTTCCATAGCGGCAACATTTGGTTGCTGACGACGAACATCAACTTGCCCCATGTAAACAGTACAATCAAGTCCCAATTTGGCACAGGCAGCGGCAGTTGCAAGTCCATGCTGACCGGCACCGGTTTCTGCAATAATGCGTTTTTTTCCCATGCGTTTTGCAAGCAGACATTGACCTATGGCATTGTTTATTTTATGAGCACCAGTATGTGCAAGCCCTTCAAGTTTTATGTAAATGGGTGCACCGCCTAAAAGTTTTGTAGCAGTGGGAGCAAAATACAGAGGGGTCTCTCGGCCTATATAGTCGCGACGGATTTGTTCAAGTTCATCAAGGAAAGACTGGTCTTTCATAGCTTCAGTGAACGCCTGCTCTAGTTCATCAAGGGGACGACGAAGCACTTCTGCAACATATTTTCCACCGTATTCATCAAAAAAACCCTTCATTTCCAGCTCCTTATGTTTCTGTTTGTAGAAACAATATAGCAAACTGTGAAACTTATGTCAAGCAAGGGAATCGAAAAATTCAAGTAGAAGATTGTTGTCTTTTTTTCCAGGGGCAGACTCAACACCACTGTTTACATCTATAAGTTCTGGAGAAAGTTCATCTACAATTTCTTTTACGTTAGAAGGACCTATGCCACCAGCAAGCCAAAGTTTTGTTTTTTTACGAACAGTAAGTGCAAGCTCGCGGTTAACACAAAGACCGGTTCCTCCAATAGCATTGTTTGATTTTGCATCAATAAGGATACGCACTTCACCCTGAGCACGAAGAAAATCAAAGGCTTCAAGATCTTGTGCACTGCTTACATTTACAACACAATAATGAGGAAGGTCTAAAAGTTCTTGATGTTCGTACAGCTGACTTACCGCTTTTGTTCCATGAACTTGAATAAAGTCGAGTATGCCCTTTTCTACAAGCGAAAGAGCAGTCTGTGCTTCCTGACTTTCAAAATCAACTACCACGCCCACTAAACGAGGTGCAAGGTCATCAGACCCAGCTGCAAAAATATGTTCATCTTGGCAGGTTTTAGTAAACTCTTCTGCAATAATTTCTTTAACTTGTCGAACAACAGCTTCATTTACATTGCGAGCAGATGATGCGCAGAAAATAAAACCGAGAAAATCGGCACCACCCATTGTAGCATACAGTGCATCTTCTACCGAAGTAAGTCCACACACTTTTACTAAAGGCGGAAGTTTTTTATTTTTTGAATGAGCACAAGTCTGACTTTCAAAGTCTTTTTCGCGTTTTTTTTGGAAGACAGCAAATTCTTTCCATGCACGAGAAGAAGCATTTGCCTTTGCATTTACAAAAGATGAAACCAAACTGTTTGCTTCTGCAGGGTTACGAGCAGCAGACTCGCCTAAAAGTAAACCGGTAAAACCAAGTCTTCCAACAAAAGAAGCAGAGGAAACGGTGCGAACACCACTTTCAAAAACAATGCGAGCCTTATTTTCAAAAAGCGATTGAATTTGTGGAAGCAGTTTGCAAGGAGTAAGGAGGTCAATAGAAAAATCAGAAAGGTCTCGGGCATTTACTCCACAAACAATTAAATCTTTTCCTGCTGGTCCTACCGCTTTAAGAAGTGCAGAAAGTTTTGCAATGTCTGTCTCTTCACGCAACTCTATAAAAGCTGTCATGCCCAAAGAAACACAACGCTTTGCCATTGCACATAATTCATGTTCACTTAAAATGCGACTTATAAGCAGAACGGCATCTGCGCCTGCACGAAATGAAACTTCAACTTCTTGTTCAGTAAGAAGAAAATCTTTTCGCAAGACAGCAACTTTGTTTTGTTCATTACAAGCATTAAAGTCATCGATTACTGAACAAACAGACATAAGATCTTCAAGAGAACCTTTAAACCAATGTGGTTCAGTTAAAACAGAAATTGCACATGCACCTGCTTGAGCGTAAGTAGTAGCAGTTTTTGCAGCATCAAGTTGAGGAGCAATGTCGCCTTTACTAGGAGATGCACGCTTAACTTCAAGCACTACTCCTTTTCTGTTAACAAAAGGAAGAGGAGCTTTACGCATTCTCTTTTGGGGAACAGTACAAGCCAAGCAGTCACCTAAAGACTGTAAATCTTTACGACGCTGTTCTACAATTGAATCTAAAATATTCATTGAAAATTCCTAAGGTTTTACAGAAACAGTGTTTCGTTGCGTTCTTCAATGCCTGCTTTAGAAAAGGCATCATGGAGCACTTTTTTTGTTTCGTTTGTTATCATCTGATAAATTTTCTTTCCTAAACGAACAGCACTATCTGCCTGCAAACCACTTGAACCGTCGGGGCGAGTAAACATAAAGACATAAAGCGAGTCCGAATTAGGATTTTCACGTTTCATAACAAGAACTGCATCTGCACGAATGTGAATACCGTTTATGAGCATGATAATGTCTTCAACTTTTTCGTAAAGGGGAATTTCATAAGGATAATCTGTAAAGATGCAAGAAAAATGACCCAAACTTACATCAAGAATTTTTGCCTTGTAGCGTAAACATTCTTTGGTTCGCATGTGCACTCTAATGCGGTCAAATGACATATTACTTAAAGCGTCACACATTGCACGAACGGTTTTACGTCTTCCTGCTGCTTGGTTTGCAAACATAACTTTATCTATAAGGGCAAAGTTACGAGACCGTTTAAACTCAAGGGAAATACATCCACCCTGAATACCAACATCAAGCAAGTAATAGCGTTCAAGTTCGCGAGCTTCTGCTTCATTTATGCGTTTGTTGTAAAGCACACCGATGATAATACTGTTATTGTAGGCTTGTTGCAGTTCGCGAATATACGAGGGCCACTTTATGCCATCTGCTGCATGGTCAATGTGAAAGAAAATAATTGAATCTGGGAAAATAGAAACAATTAAATCAATCTTCTTGCGGAAGGAACAAGCATGATTGTCGCTAATAACATAAGCTTCGTATCCATGCGTAAGATAATCTTCCAAATATGATTCAGGCATTAAAGAGGTATCGGGAGTAACAAAAAAAGTTTTACGACCTTTAAAGCGATTTGCAGGAAGAGAAGATTGTGGTTCAGTTGTATTATTTTCCATGGGCCTATTATCCTCTTTTTACAGCATTTCTGCAAGTCACTTACAAGTAAATGCTACAATTGTGCAGAAACTTGCTGAATGCGCTGCAACTGAGCTTTTGCCTTTCCGCTGTCTATAGCTTCCAAAGCCATGTCGTATCCGTCTTTAATGGTTCTTGCTTTTCCTGAAATGTAAAGCACTGCTCCTGCATTAAGACCAACTGCTGCACGAATTGCAGGACGACCGCCGCCTTCAAGCACTTCAAGGGCAAGACGAGCATTTTCTTCTCCATCGCCACCAGCTAAATCTTCTTCTGAAAGATTTTCAAGACCGAACTTTGCAGGGTCAATGGTGTAACGGTATTCTTTCCCGTCTTCACCAATTTGGAAAACTTCGGTACAAGCGCAAGGTGAAACTTCGTCGTAACCGTCATTGCTTGAAACAACCATAACACGCTTTGCACCTAAAGACTTGGCGGCTCTTGCATAATTTTCCATAAGTTCGGGACTATAGACTCCCAAAACTTCGTAGTCAGCATTTGCAGGATTAAGAAGTGGTCCTAAAACATTAAAGATTGTTTTTATGCCCAAAGCCTTACGGATGGGAGCAGCATAACGCATTGCAGAATGATAGACAGGAGCCATTAGAAAACCAAAACCAGTTTGATTTATAAGCTGAACTGTCTTTTGTGGTTCAGCATTGATTTTAATTCCCAAAGCTTCATAAAAATCGGCAGCACCACTTTTACTTGAAACAGCACGGTTACCGTGTTTTGCCATAGGTTGTCCGCAACTAGAAGCAACAATTGCCGAAAGTGAAGAAATGTTAAAGCTTCCTTTGCAATCACCGCCAGTTCCTACAATTTCTGCAAGTCCCTGTGTTTTAAGTGGGAGCGGAGTTTTTTTACGAAGAAGAACATCTGCACAACCAGTCATTTCGTCTGTAGAGGGAACAGAACGAGCTGCCATTGCCGTAAGAATTGCAGCTGTTGCCTTTTCGTCAAGAATACCGTCAGTAAGATTTTCCATAAAGAGTGCAGCTTGTTCTCGGCTCAAGGGTTTTTTGTCTATAAGCTGATTCAAAAACTGAGGAATAGAAAGACTTTCGCGGCGGTAAGACAAGAAGGCACGGAAAATATCGTCTCCTTGCTGACTTGCAATACTTTCTGGATGGAACTGAACGCCTTCAATAAAGAGAGTCTTATGTCGTATTCCCATAATGTCTCCGTCTGCACTACGTGCAGTTACTTCAAAATCTGCACTCAATGTAGATTCATCAATTACCAAAGAATGGTAGCGGGTAAAGGCAGCCTTTTTTCCAATAATGCGGAACAAGCCTCGACCGTCAAGATCTATTTCTTGAACAACGCCATGACAAATATGCTTTGCCTGAACAATGGTAGCTCCAAAAGCTTCACCAATTGCTTGGTGTCCTAAACAAATACCCAAAATAGGAATTCGTCCTGCAAAATGAGTAATGGCTTCTTTGCTTATTCCTGCTTCAGAAGGAGTTCCAGGACCGGGGCTTATAACCAAATGACTGGGGTTAAGTGCATCAAGTTCTTCAAGGCTTGTTTCTTTTGAACGAAGCACTTTTACTTCGTCGTTTGAAAGTCTCTGCAAGGCCTGTACCACATTGTAGGTAAATGAATCATAATTATCGATAACTAAAATCATAGTGTTCCTCCGCTTTGTTTCTACTTACAGTAACACTATAACATAGTTTTGTTTCTATGTCAAGAAACATTATAAAAAAAATAAAGGGGAAAACAGAGCGTCTTCCCCTTAAAAAGTTTTGTCTTATTTGTTTCTGTCGGGAACAGTAACAACAAAGTCTACTCGGCGGTTTTTCCACCAGTTAGCTTTGTCGGTCCAAGCAGCAACAGGGTTTTCTCCGCCCTTACCTACTGCGGTAACAGACTGTTCAGAAAGTCCACGCTTTATAAGCTGCTGACGAATTACTTCTGCACGGTACAGAGACAGAGGAATCAGTTCTTCTACATGCTCTCGTTCTGTGTTTGACACATTGTTTGCGTGTCCAACAACTTGAACTTGAACATCATTTCCCAAAGCAAGAACTTGTTTTGCAACACTGTCAATAACTTCGTTGTTATGTTTAATCTGAGCAGCAGAAAGTGTTTTAAAGGTTGCTGCATCAGGATCAAAATAAATGTCGTCTACAGAAATAGTCCAGGTCTTTGTGTTTTCACTGGTGCTTGTTGTTGTTTTTCTTGTTACCGCATTCTGACTTAACTTTGTAATAATAAAGTCTACACGGCGGTTTTTCCACCAGTTAGAATGATCTTCCCACTTAGTAACAGGATCCGTTCCTCCCATAGGAACTGAAGTAAGACAATCTGCTTCAACACCGCGTTTAATAAGTTGCTGGCGAATCACTTCTGCACGGTACAGTGACAGAGGAATCAGTTCTTCTACGTGTTCGCGCTGAGTGTTAGTTACATTGTTAGCATGTCCTACAATCTGAACATCAACAGGTTCATCAACGGCAAGCAACTGTTTTGCAATGCTGTCAATAACTTCGTTGTTGTGGCGAATCTGTTCTGCACTTAATGTTTTAAAGGTTGCTGAATCAGGATCAAAGTAAATGTCATCTGCGGTAATAGACCAAGTACGAGTTTCGTTTTCTTCCTGTCCAGTAACCGTTGTAGTAGTTGTCGTTTCTACGACAGTAACGGTTGTCTTTACGGTATCTGTTTTTGTTTCAGTTACTTTTTCAGGTTCTTCTTCTTTAGGTTCTTCTACGGGAGCTTCTACAACTTCTTCTACAGGTTCCACTTTTTCTTCAACAACTTCTGTTGTATCTGAAGTGTCTTCTGTAGTAGTTGTTGTTGTGGTAGTT